>JAHJDJ010000170.1 GCA_018812585.1 bacterium | reverse complement strand
GTAAGATCCATTGTTGTTGCGGATTATACAGTGTTTGATCGAAGGGCTGGCATTGTCGATGCGGATGCCGCCGCCGTAGGCGCTGTTTCCGCCGGTGATGGTGAATCCTTCAACTACAGCGTCTGTAGTTTCATTGGTGTGGAAGTAGAATCCCTGCCCTGAGTTGAGGCAGTTGATAGTGCAGGTTTCCGGTCCATTTTCGGACATGACGACGATGCTTCGTCCAGCGAAGTCCAGATTCTTGTTGCCGGTACCGCTCCAGTCGCCATCTGCAACCAGAACAGTATCGCCGTTTGAGGCTGCATTGATGCCTTCTTGAATCGTGGCGTGATCACCTGGGATATGAATCATCCCGGCAGTCGACAGTCCCACGACCAGGCATATAATCAATGCGCTGAAGAAAGTTTTTGGCATGATCCCTCCTAAGGAATTGTATGTAATTTTATAAAGCATTGTATATATGTGTAACAAAATAATATAAGGACAATTATACTGAAAGTCAAGCAAAATCGAAAAAGTACATTGTCACCCCAACGGGGTGATAGGTGATAACATACCAAACTTTCCTGTTTATGTTATACGATAATCAGCATCAGTTTTAGGGTCATCTTCTGGAAATTACTCAATCAGCAAGAATGAATAGCGATTCATGACTTGTGTTTTTTCAGTCAACACTTCAATCGGCAAGCCTAATTTACGGACGGTCGTAAAGACGTCAACTCCCAGCGATTCAGGGCAGGGACGGGATAGTTTTTTATGCTCGCACTCCTCCCTGACAGCCGTACATTCCTGACAAATGGCGCATTCATCCATAAAAAGCAGAAACGCCTTCTGGTAACCAGCCAGAAACACTTCGCGTTCAACGTCGATCAATTTCAGATTCAGTTTCTTACTCCAGTTATGTCGTTCATCCGGATTATCGAACTGCTGCTGAAAATGAAAAACAACGGCATGCTCGTATTCTTTGAAAAATTCGCGGCACTCAGTTATTGATGGGACATTCGGCGGACAGGAGCCTTTCGTACCATAAACTTCGCAGCCGAACATACATTTAAAGCGCACCCATTGCGAGACCACAACATCCTCGGGATTGATCCATTTGTAGTTGAGGTCTCCATGTTCATGGAAGAGTTTTTCAAGGCGTTCCCGGTCGATCACTTGAACTCCGAAATTTGTCATGATATGTCAGTATTCTTTCTTCTGAGGATTTGATTGCCACACATCGAAAATATTGCGGGCTTCAGACAAGGGCAGATGAACGCACTTTATGTCGCGATTTTGTGGAGCGGCACATACCTGTTGATAAAAGTACTCGTCATCAAAACCGGCTGACGCCGCGTCATGCCGGGTAGCCGCGTAATAGATGATGTCCAATCTCGCCCAATAGATAGCAGACAAACACATCGGGCAGGGTTCACAAGAGGCGTATAGAGCGCAGCCCCGCAGATTGAAGGTCTCCAGCTTTTCGCACGCTTGACGGATGGCCATAATCTCCGCATGGGCCGTAGGATCACGTTTTTCCACCACCTGGTTCCAGCCTGTGGATATGATCTGGTCATCTTTGACGATGACCGCGCCGAAGGGTCCGTTATTGCCGTTCTCAGAATGGTCGGCTGCCAGCCGCAGGGCGCGTTGCAGAAATTGTTCGTGTGACATTGTAATTCTGTTATTATGATCTATGGATTCACTTTAAAGATAAGCACAAAAGTGGGGAAAAGTCAAGCAGGGATTCTGTCTTTGGATGACCAAGTGAGATGCAGAAGCCGCCGCGGAAATTCCACGACGGCTCCGGTTTATGGAGTGGTTTTCTATTTAAAGTTAGTAGCGTTGTGACCGTACTGTGATATCTCCCAGCGCCGGTTCCTTACTTCTACTTTCTTTATTGCAGTTGCAGCACTGCCTGGTTTTGTCCGCCGCGTGTTGCGAGGTTATCAGTCCGACTTTCTTGTTATCGAAGTATCGTATCGCTACAGTTTTTTTAATAATTTCAGGTCTGCCGTGCGGCGATGACGTTACTGCTTATCAAATATGCAAGAGGAATGCCAAAAAAAAGCCCCCAAATGGGGGCAGGAAGCATACTCTTTGACTAATTCGCTTAGAACGACCAATTCACTATCGGGAAGAAAGGAAACTGACCCCCAGAACTAATGACATTGGCCAGACCGATTTGCAGTCCGTTCATACTATCAGCGACATTGACAAAGCCAATCATCAGTCCATTCATGTATTTAGCACGATTTATAAAACCAAACTGAATGCCGCTTCCGTCTTCAACCGAGCTGTAAAGACCGGTCTGCAGACCCTGGAATTTACCCTTGGTCAGGTTGATCCAGTTGTCCTGCCAGCCGACGAAATCCCCATCGACGATACCGACTAATCCCCACTGAATACCGCCCATCGATCCGGTCAGGTGATTGGCGATACCGACGTCGATGCCGGTCAAATCTGCATTCTTGCCATAAATAAGATTCAGGCGTACACCTGTAACGGAGTCAGTGTCAGGGAAGATCTGAATTGGATTGACAAGCGATATTTGAATGGGCTTGTCACCGGCTTGAACTTGAAGGCTGAACGCCACGATGACAAGCAGTGCGGCTAGACTAAGATTACGAATCATGTTTGCTCCTGGAATTATAGGTTTATAGATACATGCTTTAGGGTGCTGAAAGTTCCGCAGAACTTCTATATTTTTCGAAAAATCTCGTTCCTACTTAAGAAAGAACAGTTTTCCCGTTTCTGATTCTGAACCGGGATGACCTGCGCTACGGGATCAATCAGCGCATTCAGTGCAATCAGCGGTTCAGAAAATAATCAAAACCCATCAACAATAAAATATTTTCACTACCCGCAATATTTCGCTTGACTTCCGCGCAGGATTGTTGTATATTACGGCACAATTCAAACCCGTATTTAAAAATCCGTGGAGGAAACAATGCGAAAGGCTATCGTAATTTGTCTGATGATGCTGCTGACCGGCAGCGCCTATGCTGTGGTTGTGGATGGGTATGCTTATTTGGGCGGCCAGACCAACCACGAAGGCATCAAAGTCCTGTTTGAAGCTGACTCTCCCAGCGCGGTGACGGATTCGACGTTTACGGATTCGACGGGGTATTACAGTATTGATGTGAGTGGAGGGATATATGATGTCTATTTTACCTTCTCGGCATATCAAGGTGAGGAATTACTAGACCAAAATTTATTCTTTTCGTTTACACTCCCATATGTTACAATATATAAGCATCTCTCTGGAAATATTTCCGGAGTCATTGAAAAGAACATTTATATTGTTGATTCAGACTTATACGTGCCATTAACCAGTGAGTTGATTCTTTCACCAGGCGTTGAGTTTCGTTTTAATGGTCATTTTAAAATCGATATTGACGGTCATTTTCTTGCATGTGGCACATCTGATGATTCAATAGTTTTTAAACCAAACCAGGGCATAGATTTTTGGTCTGGTATTGAAATATGGGGAGGTCTCGGTTCATCGGACACATCAAAATTTGAGTATTGTAGCATAATCGGTTGTGATAACAGGGCAATATTTTTTAGTTCAAACAGAAAACTTATTCTAAATCATAGTATATTGGAAGATAACTCATACCAAAGTGGAGGGGGTGGTAGTATATTTTGCTATTACTCTAAATTAGATTTAAATCACTGTGTATTTAAAGACAACAGCTCATCATTGGGAGGTGGAGCGATTCAATTTAGTGGTTGCAACGGAGTAAACAGCCCAATTATATTAAATTGTAATTTCATAGGTAACAGTGGCCCTTGGGGCGGTGCG
>JAHJDJ010000169.1 GCA_018812585.1 bacterium | reverse complement strand
AATACTTAGATAATCGACTACGGTCTTCATCAGAGACACATGGCACATTTTCATTCCGAATCCGATTTTCACCAAGATGTTCTACGGTAATGATCGGAGTTCCTACTGATAAATAGTCTTTCTGGTGAAGTTGGCTACCAAAGGGACCAGTCTGAACCCCACCGTCAGGTACACAGAGATTTGACAAACGATCGGTTTTATAGTCAGATGCGAACCAGCCATAATCAGTAAACTGTAATTCATCCGCCATATCCCAGCGCCTCCAGGTTTATAATCAAGATTGTAGTCAATTTATGTGTCGATTTCAATGTCATTTCTCTGTCTATCACCGTTCCATCTCCCGGACTTTTTCTTCCAGGAATTTCTGGATCTCTTCTTTCTTCGGTAGTTCCAGCTGGTACTTGGAAACGAAAAGATGATTGTCAATACCTGCCAGCGCATACTCCACCAGCGCGGAATCTTTCTGCGTGCACAGTAGCAGCCCGATCGGCGGATTATCGCCCTCTGCCATGGCGTTCTTTCTATACCAGCTTACATAAGTGTTCAACTGCCCCAGATTTTCGTGCGTAAAGGATTCCACCTTCAGTTCAATCAATACATGGCATTTAAGAATACGGTGATAGAATACCAGGTCGATGAATCCATAGGTTTTACCAATCAGGATGCGTTTCTGTCTGGCTTCAAAGCAGAAACCCAGCCCGAGCTCTAATAAAAACTCCTGTAATTTATCCAACAATGCATCTTCCAAAGCAGATTCGCTCATCACTTCACGGGGTTTAATCCCGAGGAATTCAAAGACATAAGGGTCTCTGATTGCCATTTTCGGGTCGGCAGTCTCGATTTCAGTATTTGCCAGTTCAGCAAGTTTGGCTTTATCACCTGATAGCCCGGATCGTTCATAATAGAGGCTGCCGATCTGCCGCTTCAGTTCTCGCACCGACCAGTTGCCGCGCATGCATTCGATCTCGTAGAACGCTCGTTTCAGCGGATCGTCGATAGCAACCAGCTCCTCAAAGTGGCTGTACGACAGATGGTTTATCAGCCTTTCAGGTGGAAATGGAGATTGTGGGGACACCGTACCCACTTTTTGAATTGTACTTGCTTCAGGCGATAGCAGATTTCTGAATTGTGGGGGCAGCGTCCCCACTATTTGCGGATAGGTAGAGAAGAAATCGCAGTAGCGATAAAGCTGCCTTCGGTCACAATTAGAAACACCAAGAGATGTAAGTCTTTCTGCCAATGCAGAAAATAGCCGCTTACCATAAGCTGCGCGATCACTTCCGGCAAGCTCATATTCACGAACATAGAAACCTATTAACCAGTTGCGTAGCGTCAGGCTGATGTTGACCGCTTTGCCTGCATTCCTGGCAGATTGCTCATGAACCTGCCGAATTGATGATACAAGCTGATCGAAGTCTGATTTTTTGCTATTCATGTTTAGCTTCCCAGAATCCCAATGCCTCCAGGTTCTTTTTTATCTCCATTTCCAGCTTTGAAGAATCGGCAAATTGAGTCTTAAGTTGTGTTGTCAATCGAGCCATCTTTTCTGGGAAAGGTTCACCGTCATCTTCGGCGGCCTCTGCTCCAACATAGCGGCCGGGCGTCAGGACATAACCATGCTCTTTTATATCATCTTTTCTGGCCGACTTGCAATAGCCGGGGATATCTTCGTATTCTCCGGCCTCTTCTTCGCCCCGCCAGGCATGGTAAGTTGATGCGATCCTGGTGATGTCTGAGTCTTCAAGGTTCCGGTGCACGCGGTCATAGAGAGTTCCCATTTTACGCGCATCGATGAACAACGTCTCTCCTCGGCGGTTGCGGAATTTACCGTTCGATTTAGTGCGCGTTAAAAACCAGAGGCAGACCGGAATCTGCGTCGTATAGAAAAGCTGTCCGGGCAGCGCGATCATGCAGTCCACGAGGTCAGCTTCGATCATGTTTTTGCGGATCTCCAGTTCTGAGATCGTGCTGGTGGACATCGAGCCGTTCGCCAACACAAATCCCGCAATCCCGTTCGGCGCAAGGTGATGAATGAAATGCTGTATCCAGGCATAGTTGGCGTTATTGGCCGGTGGGATGCCATATTTCCAGCGGGCGTCTTCACGCAGACGGTCTCCGCCCCAGTCGCTCATGTTGAACGGCGGATTAGCGAGCAGGAAATCGGCTTTCAGGTCTTTGTGCAAGTCGTTATGGAAGCTGTCCCCATTCTGACCTCCCAGATTGACGTCGATACCCCTGATCGCCAGATTCATCATACAGAGACGCCACGTCGTCGGATTCCATTCCTGACCGTATATGGCGATGTCTTCAGTTCGCCCATCATGTGCTGCAACGAATTCTTCAGACTGGACGAACATACCGCCCGATCCACAGCAGGGGTCAAAGATGCGACCTTTATAAGGTTCGATCATCTCAACCAGAAGCCGGACGACACAGCGAGGTGTGTAGAATTCGCCACCGGACTTACCTTCAGCAGCAGCGAACTTGCCGAGAAAATACTCATAGACCCGGCCTAAGATATCTTTTGAACGGCTTTCTTTGTCTCCGAGACCGATTGTGCCGATGAGATCGATCAGTTGCCCCAGACGGTGTTTATCCAGTGATGGCCGGGCGTAGTCTTTCTGCAAGACACCCTTCAACGAGGGATTTTCCTTTTCGAGGACGACCATCGCATCGTCGATGTCTTTGCCGATGGTGGGTTGCTTAGCGCCGTCCTGAAGCTTTGACCAGCGAGCCTCCTTGGGAACCCAAAAGACATTTGAAGCCGCGTATTCGTCACGATCTTCGGGATCGGTGTAGTCGGTCGCCTGCCGTAATTTCAGGTCATCGTATTTCTCCTGGAACGCATCTGAGATGTACTTCAGGAAAATCAGACCAAGGACGACATGCTTGTATTCGGACGCGTCCATTTGGCCGCGCATCTTATCTGCTGCCGCCCAGAGCTTCTCTTCAAAGCCAAGGTTCGCGCCGTTATTGGTTTTTGCCATAGGTTCGTAATCCTAAGATTTCATTAATTCGGAATATAACAAAGTTTTAAATCGAAATCAAGAGAAAATAAGTGAGAAGAGGAAAATGGAGGAAAACCTGTGAAAAACTGGAAATGCCTAAAATAAACTCAGATCTTCGCCGAATTTACATATTTCGATGTGCGAATTGTCATAGGGTTCGGTTTTCCAATAAAAAAAAGAACTCTGAATTACTTCTGAGCCCCGAATCTGTAATTATTTTACTACCGATAATCCCCGTTTTAAGAAGTAAATTGCCTCGTTTAGATTCTGCTATATCTGCCATAAATGCCAAATACTCGGCAATTATTGAATGTCAGATAGCAAAATAATATCTTGGAATTAGATCGAATGGGATTTATTTTGGGGGGAGAAAAGAAAAGCCGGACTGTGATTTTCAGTCCGGCTCTGCAATGCTACCTTGCAAAAACCTTGCACGTGGTACGTTTTAGGGCAATTTTACGCATAAACATATCGGCCTTCTAAGCCGAGGGTTCCGGGTTCGAGCCCCGGCGGGCGTACTAAGAAAAACAATAGGTTACCTCGATTTCTTCTGTTTATATTTCGGTGGATTTTGAGGTATTTTCGTCTCAAAGTATTGCAAAAGTATTTGTTCCCCGTCAGACCCTATTGGACCAAAACGGGTAAAAAGCTAAGGTGTGATTTTAGTGTTGCTTT
>JAHJDJ010000012.1 GCA_018812585.1 bacterium | reverse complement strand
CGACGGCCACGACAGCCAACGGCAGAGATAAATCGGCAAAAGTCTTATCGCCAATATGCCTGTCGAGTACTTTCCCCAGCCTCCGGTTGCTGATCACGCCATATTGCGATAAGGCAATTCCCGAAACATCCAGCCAGTTAAGATCGACAGCGATCTCTTCGATCTCCCGCCACTTCATCCCGAAAGCATAAAGTGCGGCCATAAAGGCGCCGATGCTCGTGCCAGAGATGTAATGAATCGGAATCTTGAACTCATCGATAGCTCGCAGCACACCGACGTGAGCCGCGCCCAGAACCGCGCCGCCACCCAGCGCCAGTCCGATGTTTTTTTGCTCCTTCAGTTTCATCAGGCTACTCCTTGAACTCCTCGGACCGCTTCGCCATTTTGTCACGGAAATAATCAATTTCGCCGCCGCTGTAGAATTCGAAGTCGCGGGCCAGACCGAAGTAGCGCTTGTTGGATAATAGCGCACGTTCCGGTGGGGTGGGGAAGTACCGCGTTGTGCCGTCGTACATATCGGGATCGGGTGTTTTCCTGCTGGATTCACGGTCAATGGCGGTGTAGGCGTCTTGGCCGGACAGGTCGGCGAAAAGGCAGATCTGGTCAGCGTACAGCAGCGGGAACGCTCCGATAATGGGCGGATTGTACTGCTGGAAATTGTTCATGCCGTAATTATGACCGCCCTGAGTTTCGTAGCGGTCGTTACCTGCGGTATCGAAGAAGAAAACCTGCGACATATTGATGGCGTACCCCAGACCGTCGTTGAAGATTTTGTAATGGTCGTTCCCGCCCTTGTTTAAAAGCAGCGCGATGGTGAAATCGTGGCCGAAGCCGAGACCGGCGGACTGGCTGCCGGGAACGAAATGTTCATCATCGCCGCCTTCGTCGATTAGAGCTCCGATGCAGAAATGCGCGCCGCAAGCCTGCGTCCAGTTTTCGCTGTGGTACTTGTCGTTGCCATCACCATCCCAGACGAAACCCATGCCGTACCAGTAGCCGCATCCCAGCGACCAGTTGGCTGATTCGTACAGATCATCGCCGGTCAGGTCGATCAAGGTGCCGATGCCTCCCGCCCAGGAATGACCGTCGGTGATATCTCCGCGGCGGCCGATGCCGCATCCTTGAGCGTAACTGTAATTCTTCTTACCGTCTTTCGAATGATAATCGGGGCGGAAGACATTTGCTGAGAGCGGTTCGCACCAGTAGTGGTCGTCTCCAGTGCGGTTGACCAGCGTGCCGACGCCTCCAACCCCGCCGTACCCCTGACCATCACCCCACAATTTGTACTTATCATCGCCGCGGTTGTCAATGGCAACGCCGATCCCGAAGTAAGCTGCGCCCTGTCCGGAGGTCCAGAGATCGTACTTATCATCGCCGTCCATATCGGCTAAAACGCCGATTCCCAGCATGGCTGCGCCCTGTCCCAGGCGCGTCGATTGGTATTGATCATTTCCTTCCAGATCGATCAGAACGCCCGCACCGAAGATGGCCGCCCCTTGAGCAGGCAGGAACTCGTCTTCGTTGATATAGTTGTCGTTACCCGACAGATCCAGCGCCAGCGAGACTGGAATGTCCAGCGAAGGCGTCGATCCCACCGCGCCGGTGTAGGTGTCGTCGCCGCCCGGATCGATAATCAGCAGCAGATCGGAGTAAAAGTGACGATCGTTATCTGGACTGCCGATGACGATGCGGCCGATGGGTGTTAGGACATTTAACTGCTGTTCCTTCCAATCGATGTCTCTCCGTTGCAGCAGTGCGGTTAAAGTATCCGCCAGCATTTCGCCGGATTCCAGCAGTTTACAGCCGGCATAATAGATTGAGTTGATATCGATATCTTTGGCGCAGTCTTCCAGTTGGGGGAAGTATTCCAGGCCATCGAACTGCGTTTCGCCCAGTTGTCTTAGACGCCAGCAGGCGGCCGCTTTCTGGTAATCGACGTTGCGCATGGCAGTTTGACGCCATTTATAGGCATCGGTCAGATGCACGACCGTGCGCGCGACCGCTTTTCGCACGTCAAGATGTAAGGGCTGAATGGCAGCTCGCAGGTCACGTTCAATCAGCGGGAAATCGGAGGCGGTGCCCATCGCATTGAAGCGGTAGACGCGATCGGTGCGTTCGTAGATCGATTTAATGGCTATCAGCAGAGGCTCCTTTTCGTCCAATTCTGCCCAGAGCGAGGCGCTGTAATCGCGGAATTCCGCTGAAGCGTTGCGAATACCGCAGTAATAGACGGTTTTCAAGAGGCCCTTGCTGTTGCCGCGGTCTTCACCCGTCAGATAATCGGGATGCAGGTAATCTTCTACGGACAGCGCCATCACTCGCACGAAATCGTAGATGCGCTGAGGTTCGGAAAAGAGATCGTCAAAGGCGAGCATTTTAAAGGGGATGTCCTGCGGATCGGGATAGCGTGTCCAGTAACCTTTGGGGCGAAATCCGAGGTTGGATTCGTCGATGTCTAAATCGGTCAGCATCTGCTGGAAGGCGTCAGGCGCGGATTGTGACCAGCAGGAAGATATAACAATGAACGCTAACAGAGTTGAGATCAGGTGGCGCATGGTTGACTCCGGAAGGATGTAACAATGGAAAATGGAAGAAGGAAAATGGAAAATTAGTCAGGGTAAAGCCAGCCTCAGCAGATACGGGAGTGACTTTACCCATTTCAGTTTTATTCGGGGCCGGATTTGAAGCCGAATTCTTTATCGCTGGCGGGCATGCCGTGCATCTTGATTTCTCCGAAGCGTTCTTCGTAGCGGTCAACGTTTTCCTGCAACGCTTTAGCGAAGCCTTTCAAGTGCTGTGGGGTCATGATGATGCGCGATTGCACCTTGGTTTTGGGCACTCCAGGCGTCACGCGGGCGAAATCCAGGACGAACTCGGCGGCGGTATGGGCGATTAAGACCAGATTAGCGTAAATCCCTTCGCCGATATTTTCATCGATGGAGATGTTCAAACGTTGTTGCTGCCCGGGGCCGGGCACCGGTGGCTGCGGTGGTTGTTTCGGGTTAGACATTTCTTATCCTCCAGTAGATAATAAGCGAGTACGAACTTCAGGTTGTCAAGTATAACCAAAAAGTCCTGGAATTGCAAGTAAAATTCTTCAAAAGACCGGATTCCTGCTTGCGTTTGGGTAGATTTTAATGTATCTTTCAGGGACGCGGATAAGAATAGAAATGACTGAAGCAGAGGATGAAATATGAACCGCATGGTTTCAGGGACAGCGCTGGCGATAATTTTGCTGATTGCGGTCAGCGCGGCTTCCCCGCGCACCTGGGTTTATTTTACCGACAAAGGGCACCACGATAGCGCCGCGCTGCGCGCCGCTTTACAGCAGGAGACAGAGCGTCTGCATCCGCGCACTAAAGCGCGGCTGTTGAAGGCGCGCGATGTGGACGATCTCATCACCGAGCGGGATCTGCCGGTCAGCTCGCAGTACCTGGCAGTCATCGAAGAATTGACCGGCCAGAAGCCGCATGCCGTCAGCCGCTGGTTGAATGCCGCCAGTTTTGCGTTTGCTGCGCATGACATCGCTCTGGTCAAGGAGCTTCCTTTCGCGGCATCAGTTCATGCTGTCAGGCAGTACCGCGCTGAGAAGGAAGTTGAAGCGGAGCCTTCTTCTCTGAAACAGCAGTATCGTTTGGTTGCAGATTCGCTCTTCTATGGGACATCCTATAATCAGAATGCGCTGGAGAATTTCCCTCCTGCACATGAAGCGGGTTATACCGGAGAAGGGGTCTTGGTGGGGATGCTGGATGCGGGGTGGAACAACCTGGCACATGTCTGTTTCGATTCGCTGGAAATTGTGGCGACCTGGGACTTCGTCAATGGCGATTCTTCAGTGGCGGATGATCCGGGGCAGCCGGAATCAGGGTCGCATGGCACCAAGACGCTTTCCTGTATGGCAGGATTCGAAGAAGGAGAACTGATCGGTACCGCCTACGGCATCTCGGTGGCTTTAGCAAAGACGGAGAATACCATAGGCGAGATGCCCATTGAAGAAGACAACTGGGCGGCAGGAATTGAGTGGCTGGATTCATTGGGCTGTCAGGTCGCGACCAGTTCGGTTTCTTATACCTATTTCGATGATGCCACCGGCTATGATTACGATGAGCGCGATGGCGATACGGCGGTGATTACTATCGCTGGCGATTACGCTGTTTCGCGTGGCATCGTGGTGCTGAATTCTAACGGCAATAAGGGCGGCTATAGCTATCCCGACAACAAAATGAGCGTTCCAGCGGATGGGGACAGCGTCTTGGCATGCGGCGCGGTTTATCTTGATTCGACGAAAACGTCATTCTCTTCGTTGGGGCCGACTTATGATGGGCGCATCAAGCCCGAT
>JAHJDJ010000168.1 GCA_018812585.1 bacterium | reverse complement strand
GAACGATGTATTCCCATACCTTTTCACCAACTGAGGTAACTTCGAAGAGCTTCCCCTGGGGACCGCTGCAAATCAGAGTGTTTCCGTTTGGTTGGCGGCTCGCGCCGGAAATGAATGCTGCATAAAATGTCTCTGGTGGTTCTGCAACATACATCCAGGTCGGTTCTTCAGGCCCGAAGGCTTCGCCGGGAAGCGGCATGATATAGTTTCCAAAACCATCCGATGGCAGAGTCAATTCCTCGACTGAAGAATAGTTTCCACCAATCCTGCCATTGCCATTATTGAACACCAGAATGTTGCCAGCGCCGGGTAAACTTGAAGCGATCCAGTGAGGGTTATGCTGATTGAAAAGCTTCTGATCTTCTAAAGCGCCCGCTCGATACGCTAATGGATTACCCCAGCGATAGAGCAGATCTCCGCCCTTGCCGCGGTTACCACCGGTATGCGCTGCCGACTCTTCAGAGGTGGTGCTGTGATCGATGATCCAGAATTCATCGAAACCCCAGACACTGTAAATGATCTGATCGAGTTCAGCGTTATAATCGATTGCGTTGCCATGCTGCCAATCAGCGACGTAAGTGCCATGGGAATGAAAATTAACGTCGATCAGTTCCGGGTGATCTTCGACCACACCGAAATTATCTTTGGTTGCATCAAAATCCTGGATCATGTGATCCCAGACATGCCATTCCCAGACGATATTGCCGCCGCTGGGGAATGTTGGCTCGACTTCGAAGATATAGTCAGGCCACAGTTCGCCTTCCGGCAATTTTTCAGGATCGCGTCCCGCCTGGATGGCTTCTTCTTCGGTCTTTAATTCCCAGGCTAAAATTAAGACGTTTCCGTTGGGCAGATAAGCGAGATCATGGTGGTGCATATAAGTGTCACTCGAATGCGTGAATTCCCAGATCAGGTTGCCGTCCCAATCGTATTCCTCTATTTTTCCGGTATAACCACCCGCGGCAAACCTCTCATTGTCAATTTGGACGGTGCGAAGCAGATGCCCGTTTTCCAACAAGTAGGCTGAATTGCCCTGGTCAGACTCTGTCACCCATTCATTAACTAATCGACCCCAATTATCGATCAAGTAAACGTTATTGGAGTTCTGCGGCGCAAACAGATTATAGCCTTCAAATGAAGCCGCCACGTCATATTGGAACAATCCCATTGTCTGCTCTTCCGCAGAATATTCTACGACGAAACCGGATAAAAGGCTGATGTTCTTGGAAATGTCACTCCAGGTGCTGGTTCGGTTCGTCTCAGTTCCGCCGAAGAAGACGCGGTTCTGATCGTTATTGGTATTGCTGGGTTGATTCTGTCCCCAGTTGGTATACATGAAATCTTCACCGGAAATCCAACGCCAACCGCCTGCGGGTTCAACTGAACCGTCTAACTGAAAACCTCCGAAAAATGGGCCATTTTGAATGCCGCCATCGCGTTGATACCAGTAAGACGGATCATCGACCAGATCGAAGATCAAATCGTTCTCTGCTTGTGACGTAACCGTTGCAAGATAACCGCCTGAATTCGATGATAGTAAGTTAGCCTCATCCCAGCTGATACCATCTGGAACGGAAATGGCTTCGTAGTAATGCAGCGTTCCATCAGGATGGAACCAGGCTTGCGGAGCAGCCGCTGCGGCGCTGGTCAGGAAAACCAATGCCAGTAAAGTTGTTTTGATATTATTGATAGTCATTTTTTTGTCTCCACTTGGTTTGTGATGCTCTTTTTAGCCAGCCCACAGGATTAAGAGATTGCTGACGCTTTTTGTCGGTTTATTTATTTTTGTTGTTATTGATATTGCGTCGCAGTATCAATTTGCCAGATGATACGCTCTCTAATTCACTATGTTTGAAACTAAAATAAAATAATCGATGACTGGATAAGTTGATTAAGAGGAAATCAGAGGAAGGTACTCCCTATAGTCACAAGAATTTCGATTCCAGAACAGAATAAAATCCTGCCCTCGCCTTGATACAGCAGTTATTATTGTATAATAAAAAACCGCCCTGAACAGAGCGGCATGAATGGATGGTAGCTTTTGGCTTGTATTACTGAGCCATTTCTGGATTTTTATGGAATCAGCGGATGAGCAGCAACTTCCCGGTCTTATCAACTTTCCCTGCTTTGAACCGGTAGAGATAAACGCCGGATGACAAATGCTTTCCGCTGAAAGCTGCGGTATAGCTGCCCGCCTCCTGCCAGTCCTCCACCAAAGTGGCAACCGTCCTGCCCCAAATATCGTAAATTTGCAAGCTGATGAGGCATGCTGTATTTATGGAGTAGGAAATCGTGGCAGTCGGATTAAAAGGATTTGGCAGGACGCCAATCGTTACTTCAAATCCGGAAAGCTGTTGGTGTAAATCAGAATACTCATGACCGGAAGTATAACCACCCCCCAATGAATCTTTCCAGACCGGGATACTGTGACTGTCCCAGATCTCGTCGGGAGCTATTCCTACTCGCGCCTCATAAGCGTAATTGCCCAAAGTATAGATGGAATCGAGTTCAACCGTCAAATCAATCCTCAAAGTCTCTCCAGCCTGAACCGTCAGGTCGGCAGGCCCTGACCCCGTCCGCCAATTACCATCATGATGCCAACGGGTCCAGCAATCGAATTGGAGTTCTTCAGTCCCGCTATTGCTGATTTCCAGAAGACAGTCGAAACTCCCCCCTTCCGCCGGAATCACCACATAGTCTGGATCGGGATAGATAGAAACTGAAAGCGGCGATTCCTCAGCGATGGCGAAGGTGTCACTGACGATCTTGTAAAAAGTCAAACCATCAGTCTCTAAGATAACATTGCCATTGACCATCTTGGATTTTACGCCAGAATTATAGCTGAGCCCGGTATGATAAAGCGAGATCATCGAAGGACATGCATCGATGCGGTCAAGCACATCCTGCTTAGCCATCAGACTATCTGCCGAAAGCACACCAGCTTCTGGACGCAGCAGATCAAGCCAGTTCTGGTTTGTGGAAGATCCACCACCATGATGATTGACCTGGAAAACGTCCACGTCACCAATAATTCCTGCGCTGGGAGTCTCCTTATCAGAATAAACGCCGCCCTTGCCGGTAATATCCCCCGCAATGACATAACGGAAATTCTCATACTCCAACAACAGACACATACTGCGGACATTTTCCATCGAGTGTATGTCTCGCAGGTAATCGGATCGACCGTTGCTGAAATTGCCGTTGGAATAGATCGCTGTCACTGTCACTCCACCGCCTAAATCAATAACGTGACCGGCCGTAATCGAATCTCGGATGGCGTAACTTTCTACCAGATCGATATAATGATGATAGGAGGAGCAATTGTACCAGAGAGTGTCGATGCCGGGAGCGCCTCTGTCGAAGGCGATTATGGGCAGGATATTATAATCTTCAAAAAGCACCGGAAACGCATTGAGATGATCATCATGGGAATGAGTGATGATCGTATAAGTGAGGTATTCAATGCAATGCTCTGCCATGTAGGAGTAGATACGGTCGGCAGCCTCAGCGCCCCCATAAGTTTCACTGCCGGCGTCGATCATCAAGGTTTGGTTCGTCGGGGAGATGATCAGGGTGGCATCTCCTTTACCGACGGCGAAGTGGACGATCTTCAGAGAGTTGGCTTGCTTCGAAGATGCAATTACAAGTACTGAGATCAGGAGAATACGGTAGAGAAATCTCATATTTTTCCTATAGCAGGGTCATTCCACCAATAATATACGAAAGCAACCGGTCACATGTTAGCCATCTGAGGAATGAGTCGTGGATTTTTCAGGAAAAAGTTCGCTTCAAATCTAGAAATCAGTCAGCCCCCGAAGCAATGGTAGCTTCCCTGCTACCTCAATATCCCCAGCTCCCCCCGCGGCGGCGCGCCTGTTTATTCGTTTTGTGTGTCGCTGATCTTTCTATAGGCCGCTTTCATTACCTGCGCCAGATGATCCACATCCACAGGTTTTTGCAGATACGCAAATGCGCCCAGATCAGATGCTAATGACTCTTCCTTCTCAGATCCGTGACCGGTTAAAATAATCACCTCCACATTGGGGTGCTCTCTCTTCACGCGCCGCAGCACTTCAATACCATCGATGCCAGGCATTTTCAAATCCAGAACCATCACGTCAGGTTCTTCTGAGGCGATAAACTTCAGCGCCTCCTCACCGTCATAAACCACTGACGAATCCAGATTGCGCGTTGATAATCTCTCAGAGAGAGTCTGCACAAATTCCCTCTCATCATCGACCAGCAGGATCTTAGAAGGCAGCTCGAAATCCCTCATCGGCATGATCGAAGGAGCGCTGTAGTTCTGGCCGGTTCGAGTCCGAATCACTCTGACGCCTTCTACCTGTGACCCGATTTTTTTCAACTCTTCGCTGTATCTCTCCAGCCGCACGACATATTTATTGATAATAACGATAACTTCGCCGTTTTCGGCGAAAGTCTCCGTGTCATGCCCAGCTTGAGCTAAGGCTAATCGTACTCTGGCCGCCAGAACAAAATCCCTGGCAGCTTCTTCAGCCCGCGCTGTCGTCTTGACGGCATCACTCTTCGCCTGCTGACAGATTAACTGCACAGCCTCATCGATGGAATGATCGCTGGTCGGAAGTGTGATATCGTAAAGATCCTCATCATAGGGCGATTGATTAAACAGGAATTGGGTCCACTGCAGTCGATCCTTATCATCTTTATGGATGATTTTGCTGGCTTTCTTCTCGGGGAGATTATCGAATTTCTCAGCCTGCTTTACTCGATAATCAAAATTAGCGATGATGCAGACCTTTAGCAAATGAGCAATTGTCCGAGGCAATAAATGGCCCAGATACCCGTTCACTACCAGGTTATTCTGCAAACCTGCCTCAGCCAGAGTTGTTCGCAGCATCCCGATCAGTTTTTCTCGTTCGTTACCGATACGTTTCAACGGTGGGAGGTTATCCAGTACAGCCTTTTGCAGTAACTCAACAGAAACATCATACTTCCGAGATGCCTCAGTAAAGATCTCCTCGTCAACCAATTTATAGCCTAACGTCTCCGCGGCGTTTTTTGCAATCTTATCGCCGTGACAATAGGAACCGCTGAAAATTGTGATGATCGCCATAGTATTTCCTTAAGCTTGATCAGTCAACTTTAACTGCCGGAACTCTTCCGTTCATTTGTCCGCAAATTAATGGCTGTCTTCTATCCCAACGCCGCCGGGGCTGGCTGAAATCGGTATTTCTTTGCCTTGAAATTCCTTATCATCAACCGCCAGAGTGACTCCCTCCTCAGGCACCACGTGTATTAGCGGACATTTATCCTCTTTAGAATTCTTATGAGTGCGGTCATGCAGATTGTAAACCGCTAATGCTACATTTCCGAAGATGCGGTCATAACCGATTTTGTCGATCAGATGGGTTCGCACCATGGTATCCAGCACGCTTTCGTTGACGCCGCTAAATGACATATCTATCTTCTTATCCCGCAAGCGGCTGATCAGCATTGACAGGGTGTCTTCCCCTGAAGCATCTAATTCATTGATACCGTTACAGACAACATGCACATGGCGCATTTCCGGCTTGGAAGCTAACAGTTCCAGAATTTTATCTTCCAGGTAGTTGACATTGGCAAAGAAGAGAGAATTATTGAAGCGGATAACAGCCATATAGCGGCACTGCTTCAATTTGCGGCGTTCTGAACTCCGGAAAGTGCCGTCCACATACTTTGAAAGAATCGCGACTTCCGGTTTGATATTGCGGAACAGGTAATGACCGATGGAGAGTACCACGCCGATCATAATGCCCTTATCCAGATGCGGAGCAAATCCCAGAGTGGCTATGAAGCTGATTAAAGCGATCGCGCCGTCGTATTTTTGCGCCTGATAAGCGTGGATGATACCTTTGACATTAACCAGACCAATCACCGCCATCATGATGATGGCCGCCAATACTGATTGCGGCAGATGATAGAGCAGAGGAGTGAAGAACAACAGCGTGATCATCACCATCAAACTGCTGAAGACGCTGGACATCCCCGTGACGGCGCCGGATTGTATATTGACTGCGCTGCGGCTGAACGACCCCGAAACCGGATAACAGAGTGTTGCTGAACCAACGATATTAGCTAAACCCTGCCCGATCAATTCCTGGTTGGGGTCTAACCTCTGACCCGTTTTGGCGGCCATCGCCTTGGCAATTGAGATCGCTTCCATGAATCCTAATAAGGAAATAATGAATGCCATGGCGACCAGATCCAGCATAATCTCAAAGTTAAGCTTGGGAAGTGACAAACTGGGCAGCCCCCGGGGAATATTTCCCACCACCTGGCCGCCGCCGATAAAAGCAAGCTGATGAGGATCAAGAGGCTGATTCTTCACCTTGATGCGCCAGTTTTTGCCTGTTACTTTAACACCTTCGGGGGGTGTCCCCGCCAGATGATAGTGTGCCTGGTTATCGTCACCGGTGGCATCAAGCCGAATCAACCGGATCTCTTCGCGATACTCCCTTATTAACTCCTCTTCGTCATGTAAAATCCAATTCAAGACCGACAACGCATGTTCATAGTCCATTATAGAATGAACCTGCTCCTGTCTTTCAGCTTCCTTCAGGAGAGCGGCAACTTCAAAGCGCTTCTGGGTAAGCGAATCGACTTGGATGTAAAGTGCATTGTATTTCTCAACTACTTCTTGCACTTCAGCGGATTGTATGGCATCCAGCGTTACGACCCGGTTCTTTTCAAAACCGGTTAAATATGAAATTAAAGTCGTGACGACTACGGCAACCAGAACATTCGGAATTCGTTTATTGATTCGTTTCAATCCGAACATGAGACCAAAAGCCAGCAGCGCCAGCAGTAACGTCGGCCAGTGGGTATAGACCAGCGCCGATTTAATAACCTGATAAATCGTTTCGTAATGATGCTCATAGCGGTCAACTGAAACGCCGAAAAGTTTTGCCAGTTGGGATGTCGCAATGATGATAGCGGCCGCATTGGTAAAACCGTTCACCACCGGATGCGACAGGAAATTTACTATGAGCCCCAAGCGGAATACGCCTAACAGAAACTGTACTAAGCCTACCATCAGAGCTAAAAGAATCGCATAGGCGATAAAACTTGCGCTGCCGGCTGTCGCCAGCGGAGCGAGCGCGGTGGCAGTCATCAGTGAAACAACAGCGACGGGGCCGGTCGCTAACTGATGGCTGGATCCGAACATAGCAGCGACGACCGGAGGTAAGAATGCCGCGTAAAGGCCGTAATAAGCTGGTAGCCCGGCCAACTGCGCGTAAGCCATCGATTGCGGGACCAGAACCAGGGCAACTGTGATACCCGATATCAAATCGGCGCGGATAGTGCTGCTGTTGAGATGGTCAAACCAGCGGAGAAACGGAAAAATGGCGCGAATGGGAGATTGCGCGGATTGCTTTTTCTTCTTTTTGGATGGAGAGGATCCTGAACTCATCATCGACATAGTGGGTCCCGTCTGTTTGTCGAAAGGGGGATCGGTTAAATATCAGACCGCTCATATAGCCAGATACAGGGACAAAACGGTCACAATAGAAGCGGTTCTGGAGATTACTCCACAAATACAAATAGGTGACAAACCAGCAAAGCAGATGAATAACAATGTAAGAGAAATTATTCCCAAATGCAAATAAAAACTATCATTTTGAAATTTTCCCCCTTTGGGGGTTATTTGAGTATTATCTACATACGTTCAGAATGACTTTCAGGACAGCCCCTTTATATGCCGTTAGCCGACATCAAATCGCCAATAGTTGCAGGGCGGACTAAGCGCAGCGCAGTCCACCAATTTAGTCCCCTTCAGTGGACTTGTAAACTCTGGCTCGGTGCTTCAGCGCCGGGTATGATCGCCTTAAGGCACCGGCCCCGTGATGTCATAATTCGCACTTCGGCGTAGTGCCGCCTGGGAAGAATTCATAATTCACTAAGCGAGTCTGTTTAGCGTTTGCAGACCAGTAGAACCCCATATCCGAGGGCAGCCCGTAACGGCTATAACAGAGCTCCAGGTCTTCACCCAGACCATCCACCCACCATCGCTTGCGAACGTTATCGCGACGCACCATCGTAGGAGGGAACTCCGGCACAGTAATGATGCCATCCTGAATGCTGTTCACGCAGAGAACCTGCGGCCGTGATGCAATCAGTCCGCAGAGCATCAGCTGTTTCTTCTGCACCGATGAAATGGCATACTCCAGTTTGTAAAACTGATCGGTATCTTCCGGCGACCCATAACTGATGCTTTCGCCATCCTCCATTTCAGCAATAATGCCGGTATCATCATGGAAGGTGACAGTCGCCTGTCCAAACTTCAACTGAAAAATCGGATTGACGTCGTTTTCGCAGACCTGACTGGCGTAATAAAGCAGCGGCGCCTCACCCTGCAGCCTGATCTTGCAGGCCACGGTATCGTAATTTTCGATCCGGTTGGCGCGGTAGGTTTCTGCGGCGATCTCCTCTGGAATAGCGCTAGTCTCCGGCGAATCTCCCAGCAAATAGAGTAGATTATGAAGAAAATGTGACATAGCGTTCATTGCCGGGCTGTCTAAAATCCAGCCGTCAAAGTTATTTCCCTGCTTGCCAGCCCAATCGTTACGGCCAAAATACGCGTCATCCTGCCCCCAGAAGCAGAGTGTTCTGCCGTGTAAAAACGAGCCGAACTTGCCGCTTAAGATGTCCTGTTTTAGCTTCTGAATCGCTTCACTGAAGCTCCATTGATACCCCACCATGACCCATCTGCCGGACTTCTTCTCCTCTTCGATCATGGCATCGACGTCCTGCACCGTCACGGCTGCGGGTTTCTCAACCAGAACATGACACCCCTGCTGTAACGCCAGAATGACCTGCGACGCATGATACTGCAAGGAGCTGGAAATCACCGCCAGATCTGCTTTCACTTTCGCCCCGAAGAGGTCTTCCAACTGCAGAAAGACCGGTATATCATTTTGCCGGGCTAATTCCAGAATCGGCACCCCGTCAGGGTAAGGCTCGACGATACCAACAACCTCCACCTCCTTGGGATCATATTTTTCAAACAGGGTCTGCAGGTAGTAGTGCCCGTAACCGCCCGCTCCAACCACGATCAGTTTCACACTGTTCTTAGCCATTGATTTCCCTTTCCAGTAAATCCGCCTCCCCGATCTCCCTCGATTTCAAGTCAACGGCAGCCGTTTTTATTATCTATCCGCCCGATCCCTGGCTGGCGCCGGTAGCCAGGGCTACAGGTTTTTCCGTTGGTATTGTCACTCTATGATTTTATCCTCACGGTAGTTTTTCCAGACCTCCTCAAACCAGCCATCCTCTTTAGGAACCGGTCTCGGTTTAACCCATCTGGTTTTAACTTCAGTCAAGTTTTCCAGCCAGATCTCCAGAATATGAGTATCTCCAAAATCTCTTTCGTCATTCAAATCGAAGCGCCAGCTATCCTCTAAGTCCTTGTAAGGCTTGTCTGTCCGTTGATCTAGAACCAGAAAGGAACCATGACTGCGTCCACCCCGACCGATGTATTCGGCAATCGCTTTGAGGTAAACCGCCGCAGTCAGGCTCTGATTTAAGAGTTTATAAGCCGCCGGTAAATGCTCTGCTGAAGGAACCGCGAATTTCTGAGTCAAGTCATTGAACTGCGACCAGGCTCTCTGTGCGATTTGCTGAGCTTTTTCCTCACTTCGAACGATAGCCCCATGCGACGACATCATCCTGCGAATAGTATTTAATTGCCGGTTCAATTGCGTGCTGTCAGCGTTTTTTTCGATAAGTTGACGACCGAATTTGATATGTTCCTGCAGCGTTTCACTCTGTTCAGCGTTGAATTCAACTGTTGTAGGCGGGGCCTGATTGTATCGTTTGCTGATATATTTCGCCGCCCGGAACGCCCCCACCTGTCCCGCGTTCAGCGCCGCGCCTCCCGGGCGATAAACGCCATGAGATCCATTGATCTCGCCAACCGGGAACAGATGCTTGATGTTCGATTCCCACCAGATGTTACCCACTAAACCGCCATTTGAATGTTGCGCGCAAACTGCTATCTCAAGCGGTTCCTTCGACAAATCGATCCCCCGCCCGTGGTAAAGCGCGGCGGCCGGTTGGTTCAGCCTCGCCAATCGGCCTTGAGGCGTATTGGCGACCGCATTGCATCGTTCCAGGTACGACATCGCCTCTTTGGTCAACAGCTCGAAACTGAATCCCTTGGGATTCTTCGTAAAATCAAGATAAACGCGGCGGCCGTTGATCGCCGATTCGCGGTAAACCAGCAGATCGATCAGTGACGATCCATAATTCAGCGTCTTCCTCGCATCGAAGGGCCATTGATAACCCTTCAGGAAGATCGCGTTTACAAGCTTTTTCGTGTTGGGAAAGAAATCACTCAAAAATTCGCGCTGATCCTTGCCCATCGAGTTCGTCGAAATATAGCGCGGAATCACCTGCTGATAACTGCCGGAAACATTCCAGCGGAGTTTAACCGAGGCCAGACCGAATTGGGACTCCGTCAGATTATGCGCAACCGCGCCGATCTTCAACCCAAGCCCCGTGGAACCGGTTTGGTTCGCCGGATATACCGAAGCTTTGTACATCCCCGCGGGCCCGCCGGTTGCTAAGATTACATTGACCGCGTTGAAAACCACAAATCCCCGCCCCGGACCTTCGAGAGTTTCCAGGTTCAACGCTAATGCGCCGCAGACCTCCTTCTGACTCCCTTTGGTTTTCACCAACAGCTCCACGACCTGATGCCCTTCCAAAACCGTGATATCGCGGAGTTTTACTTCGTCACCCAGAGCTTTGACCATCATGCGGGAAGTCCAGGGGCCCGACGACGAGGCGCGTTGCATGGCGTCATTGTCGGTCTTGTAACCCACGTAACCGCCATATTTATCATGCGGAAAAGGGACGCCCAATCTCACCAGATGATAAAAGCATTCAGCCG
>JAHJDJ010000167.1 GCA_018812585.1 bacterium | reverse complement strand
TTCAGGGGGCTTCCAGAAGTTCTTCCGTAGCCCACGTCCTTTAGGGCTGGGCGAACCAATCCGTAGTCGGGCTCGTCCCTGAGCCCTACTGTCGGGGTGTGAGACCACCCCGACTACGGCGGGTGGCCGGGACAGCTTTCGACGCAGTCGACCACCGCAGGTGGGATGTCCCGGATGAATAAATCCGCGCAATCCCCTAATCAGCGCCAATCTGCGATTCAGACAATTTTTCATTCCCCCCCGTCCACCATCCTCATCAGCGTCACCAGCGCTTCAGCATCCCCAGCCCCATTCAGGGGGCTTCCAGAAGTTCTTCCGTAGCCCACGTCCTTTAGGGCTGGGCGCGAACCACCCCAAAACCCAAAACCTATAACCCATAACCTAAAACCCAACATCACCACCCATGTTCCAACCGTTCCGCCAAAAATCCCGGCAGCCCGGCTTTGCGGATTTTATGCGCCGCAGCTTTTATATCGTATTCCTCCCGCACCAACTGCAGTTCCCGCGTTTCGCTATCGAACACCGCGTAGCAGAGTCGTGGATCGCGATCCCGCGGCTGCCCCACACTGCCCACATTAATGATACGCCTGTCTTTCCCCTGGTTCCCTAATTTCGCATCTTTTTCGTGATAATCACCCGGAACGTGCGAATGCCCCACAAAGCAGGTGTGCCCCTTCACGGCGCTGAATTCAAAGGTGACGTCATACAGCGAAAAAATGTAATTCCAGGATTTCGGGCTGCGCGGCGTGCTGTGCACGAAGTGTAAATCAGCTTCGTCAATTTCCATCGGCAGCGTTTTCAGGAACTCCGTCTCTTCTTCGGTCAGGATATTTCTCGTCCAGAGAGCGGCCTGGCGGGCATAATCATTGTAGAAGTTAAGGCTCTCAATACCAACTGCCGCAGCATCATGATTGCCCATGATGATCCAGTCAGCATGCTCTCGCACCAGCTTTAAGCAGTCGGAAGGGTTGGCGCCGTAACCGACCACGTCACCCAGGCAGGCGATGCGGTCAACCTTCTGTTTTGCGATGGACTTGAGGGCTGTCGTTAACGCTTCAATGTTGCTGTGAATATCGGATATTAAGGCCAGCTTCAAGGCAGTTTCCTGCTTAAGTAAGGAGTTGAAAAGGTGGACTTTAACAGCTAAAGTCCACCCTGATTATGTTTTTGAATCGCTCGGTTCATCGTCTGCGGAGGTAATAGGCGTCTGATCCCGCAGGACGGCATCCAACACGCCATTGACGAACTTATCACTCTTAGCCGTCGAATACTTCTTGGCGATTTCGATGGCCTCGTTGATCGTCACTTTAGGAGGAATATCCGGGAAAAAGCGCAGTTCGCATATAGCGATCCTGAGAATGATGAGATCCAGGACAGCGATGCGTTCCAGTTCCCACTTTTCCACGTGACTGCGAATGAACTGATCGAGAAGATCTGCATGTTTGTCGGTGCGCGTTAACAGATCTTCTGCGAATCCAAATTGTGAGTCATAGGTTTCAGGCTTGAGCTGTTCGGTAATCCACTCCAGCGAATCGCCGGAAATTTCTTTCGCGTACAGCGCCTTCATCACCCATTCTCGAGCCGCTCTGCGGGTCTTCATGTAGAAGCGATTTTCTATCAGTTATTTATAGACGTACGTCAGCCAGCCGTATTTATCTTCGGCTTTGCCTTCGATGATGTCAAAGAAGCGGCGCTGCAGTTTTTCTGTGATGGGGCCGCGTTTTCCTTCCCCGATAGGGATCTTGTCGATGGATTTGATGGGGCTGACTTCAGCGGCAGAACCGGTGAAGAAGACTTCATCAGCGATATAGAGTAATTCACGCGGCACTAACTGTTCATAGACTTCATACCCCATTTCACGAGCCAGAGTGATGACTGAATCGCGCGTGATCCCCGGCAACACTGATGCGCCCAATGGTGGTGTTAAAATTTTTCCATCGCGGATGATGAAGATGTTCTCGCCGGAACCTTCACTCACATAGCCGTTGGCGTCCAAAGCGATCCCTTCGATGTAACCCTCAGCCATCGCCTCCATCTTGATCAACTGCGAATTCATGTAGTTCGCGCCGCACTTGGCCATCGCAGGGAAAGTATTCGGCGCGATTCGGGTCCAGGAAGAGACGCGCACATCGACGCCGACGTTGATCGCTTCGTCACCCAGATACTTGCCCCAGCTCATGGTGCCGATAACCACATCCACCGGGCAGGTCATGGGATCGACGCCTAAGCTGCCATAGCCGCGGAATGCGATGGGGCGTACATACGCTGATTTCATACCATTCACCCGCACAGTTTCCTGGCAGGCATCGAATAATTCCTGTTGGCTGAAACGAATCGGCATTCTGTAGATTTTCGCTGAATCATGCAGGCGGCGCATGTGCTCCATCAAGCGAAACGTCGCTGGACCATTGGCAGTATTATAGCAGCGCAAACCTTCGAAAACCGAGCTTCCATAATGTATAACGTGTGACATGACGTGGATTTTAGCGTCCACCCAATCCACGAATTCACCGTTCATCCAAATTTTTCCTTTTTCATCAGCAGGATTCATTATTCCTCCAAGTCAATTTAGGTACTTATCCCGCGTCGATCCCCGTGCGGGTCATTCTTTTTACTGATTATCGAGCCACACTTTCAGCCGCTTCATGCCTTCGGCAATCCGTTCGATTGAAGTGGCGTAACAAAAGCGCAGGAAACCTTCGGCGGCCTCCCCGAAGTCAATGCCGGGCGTCGCCGCAATGCCAGCTTCCAGTAAAAGTCTTTTTGATAAGTTCTCAGAGCTTTCGTCAAGGTGCCGAGCATCCGCGAGAATGTAGAACGCGCCCCTCGGTTCAGCGGGAATGCCGAACCCCATATCGCGCAGCGCTCCCAGCAGGTAGACTCGCCGTTGATCGTAGGTCCGTACCATCTGTTTAATCGGTTCTTGAGGTCCTTTCAGGGCTGCCACTGCAGCCTTCTGCACAAACGACGAAGCACACAAAAACAGATTCTGGTGGACACGCTTCATCGGTTCAACCAGATCGGGTGGGCAGATAATCCATCCCAATCGCCAGCCGGTCATCGCATACAGCTTTGAAAAGCCCGACAGCACAAACGCATCTTCCCGATATTCCAGGATAGAATGCGCTTTCGTGCCATAGGTAATCCCGTGATATATTTCATCAGATATTACGAAAGGCACAGGCAAATCAGCCACAGCCTGCAAATGCCGCGCTTCCATCACTGCGCCGGTGGGATTGGAGGGTGAATTAATCAGAATCGCCTTGGCATTTTCCCCGGCGGCTGTCCAGGCAGCTTTAGCATCCAGCATGAAACCATCTTCAGCCTTGACCGGAAACTTGACCGGTTCACCGCCGACAAAGCGCACGTCATTCGGATAACAGGCATAATGCGGATCGGTCATAATGACGCGGTCACCAGGTTCTAAGACCGATGCGAAAGTCATCCATAGCGCCGGCGATGAACCCATTGTAATGATAAACCGGTCAGGACTGACGCTGACACCGTATTCATTATTATAACGCTCCGAAAGCGCTTCGCGAAGTTCCAGCAAACCTTCCGCAGGCGTATAAGCGGTAAAGCCATCTTCCGCGGCGCGGAAAGCTGCATCGATGACATGATGCGGTGTGCGGAAATCGGGTTCACCCAATTCAAAATGGACGATATCGCGCCCCTGTTGCTCCAATTCACGAGCCTGCGCCAGGAGCTGCATGGCACGAAAGGGAGGCATGGATAGAGCGCGCACAGACGCTTTCAACATCTTCAATTACCCTTAGCTATGCGCCTGAGCCCATTCTTTCAGCAGAGTCGCAGCGATAACAATACGCTGAATTTCGCTCGTGCCTTCGTAGATTTCAGTAATCTTGGCGTCGCGCATCATGCGTTCAACGGGATACTCCGGCGTATAACCATAGCCGCCGTGAATTTGCACTGCTTCGTTGGTAACGTACATGGCCGTTTCCGAACAGTACACTTTGGCCATGGCGGCTTCTTTGGAGAAACGCTTTCCGGAATCTTTTATGGCAGCGGAACGATAGAGCAGCAAACGGGATGCTTCAATGCGGGTATCCATATCAGCCAGCTTAAACTGGATCGCCTGGAAGTCTTTCAGGAACTTACCGAACTGCTGACGTTCGTGAACGTACTTCAAAGCGGCATCCAGCGCGCCCTGAGCAATACCCACCGCTTGAGCCGCTATACCCATACGGCCAGAATCCAGGGCAGACATCGCGACTTTGAACCCATCTCCCTCCTTACCGAGGAGATTAGCAGCCGGAACGCGGCAATCTTCAAAGGTGATGGCGTGAGTGTCACTGCCGCGAATTCCCATCTTGTGTTCAGGGGGCTGCACTGTCATGCCGGGAGTACCCTGTTCGATAATGAGACAAGAGGTCCCCTTGATTCCTTTGGATCTATCGGTCACCACGGTTACGATGAAGATATCACCGTTCTTACCGGAGGTCACAAAGTGTTTAGCCCCATTGACCACATAATGATCGCCATCCAGCGCTGCGGTCGTGGTCTGAGCTCCGGCATCAGAACCAGCTCCCGGTTCAGTCAGGCAAAACCCACCTAATTTTTCACCGCTGGCCAGCGGGACCAGGAATTTCTGTTTCTGTTCTTCATTACCGAAGACGTAGATCGGGTAGGCAGCCAATGAGTTGGTTACTGAGATAATCACTCCAACCGAGGCATCGACGCGGGAGAGTTCTTCGATAGCGATGCAATAGCTGATGGAATCCATCTCTGCACCGCCGTACTCTTCTGGCATGAAAATTCCGAAGAACCCTAATTCAGCTAATTCTCGAACGAACTCGCCCGGATAAATCATCTTCTCATCGCGTTCGGCCACGCCGGGAGCTAATTTCTCTTCAGCGAATTCGCGCGCGGTCTGGCGAATCATTTCGTTTTCTTCATTCAGTATAAAATCCATTCAGGTCCTCGTAAAGTTCTAGTGAGGTGGACTTCTCTCGCTCACCGCAAGTGTGATTTCAAAGTCCACCTGCTCATATTCATCTGGATCCGGTCTTAAGCTTTAATATTGATGGAAGCCCTTGCCGGTCTTGCGTCCCAGTTCCCCTTTTTCAACCATTTCCTTCAAGAGAGGATTCGGGGCGTATTTTTCATCACCGAAACCTTGATAAAGGACTTCCATAATGGAAAGGCAGACATCCAGACCAATCAGGTCAGCCAATGCCAACGGCCCCATGGGGTGTGCCATTCCTAACTTCATGACAGTATCGATAGCTTCCTTGGTGCCGACGCCCTCGGTCAGGCAGTGGACTGCCTCGTTAATCATCGGCATCAGGATACGGTTGGCGATAAAACCGGGTGAATCTTCCGAACGCGCCGGAGTTTTGCCCATCTTGCGAGCCAGTTTTTCGATGATGTTATAGGTCTCTTCAGAGGTGGTTTTACCACAGATGATCTCCACCAGTTTCATCATCGGCACCGGGTTCATAAAGTGCATGCCGATCACCTTATCGGGATGCTTGGTCACTTCGGCCATCTGGGTAATGGAAATCGAGGAGGTGTTGCTTGCCAGGATAGCTCCATCCTTAGCATGTTCATCCATTTGACCGAAAATCTTAAACTTCAGCGCGGGATCTTCGAAGACCGCCTCAATCACCAGCTCGGCTTCCTTGATCGCCGCGACGGTATCCGTTGTGTAATTGATGTTATTCTGCGCATCAGTCACACGGTAGAAAGGCACGGAATTTTTCTGCACCTGACGCGCCATATTCTTATCGATGGTACTTTTTGCGCGATCCAGAGCCTCCTGGCTGACGTCAACCAGATTCACTTTGAATCCAGTTTGTCCGGCGACGTGGGCAATTCCATTACCCATCGTCCCGGCGCCAATGATAGTGATGGTATTTATTTCAGACATTGATCCTCCAACAGGGTTACAACAATTTTAATTTACAGTGAGCTTGAACGGCTGCTTATCTTTCCACCATGATGGCCACCGCTTCTCCACCGCCATTACACAGGGAGGCGATACCGCGATTTTTACTTTCGTCTGCCATTGCATACAGCAGAGTCACGAGGATGCGCGCGCCGGAAGCGCCGATGGGGTGACCTAAAGCCACTGCGCCGCCGCGGATATTCACAACTGCGGGATCCAGGTTCAGCAGACGGTTATTGACCAAGGAAACAACCGCGAACGCTTCATTCAATTCCCATAGATCAACGTCGCTGGTAGTCAGATTGACCTTCTTCAACAGTTTATTGACCGCATCAGCAGGCGCAGTGGTAAACCATTCAGGATCTTTACTGAAAGTCGTGTCAGCAACGAACTTCGCCAGCGGTTTCACACCCATTTCTTTGGCTTTGTCAGCCGACATAACGATCATGGCAGCAGCGCCATCATTGATCGAGGAGGCATTTCCTGCTGTAACAGTGCCATCGCGCATGAAGGCGGAACGCAGAGACGTGATCTTGTCGATGCGGCCTTTACCGGGTTCCTCATCCTCCTCGACGATGGTCACGTCACCTTTGCGGCCCACGATTTCTACAGGCGCTATTTCTGCCTTAAAGACTCCCTCGGCCACTGATTTTTGCGCGCGTGTGTAGGATTCGATGGCAAAGGCGTCCTGTTCTTCACGGGTGATTTCATATTCTGCGGCGCAGAGTTCTGCAGCGCTCCCCATGTGGTAATTATTGTAGACGTCCCAGAGACCGTCATGGACCATACCGTCGACTAACTGGACATTGCCCATGCGGAAGCCGGTGCGGCCGTTTAAGGAATAATATGGGGTCTGACTCATATTTTCGATACCGCCAGCCACGATGATATCGGCGTCACCGCAACGGATCGCCTGAGCAGCCAGAGCCACAGATTTTAACCCGGAACCACAAACCTTATTGATCGTCAAGGCGTGTGCGGATCGCGGAATTCCTGCATAGATGGAAGCCTGACGTGCGGGCGCCTGGCCTAAACCGGCTGGCAGCACACAGCCCATGATGACTTCTTCGACATCCTCAGGTTTGATCCCGGCGCGCTCGATAGCAGCTTTAATGGCGGTGGCGCCTAACTGCGGAGAAGGCACGGAAGCGAGAGAGCCCTGAAAGGAACCAATCGGTGTGCGTGCCGCACTTACGATAACAACTTCGCGAGACATTTAACCTCCTGTATTTCTTAATTTTTTGCGATATTTGATCTTTAATCAAAGGGTTCGGGACGGAACCTGAATTCTTCATCGTCATAAAAAATACGACCGACTTTTACGCGTGGGGAATGCTCGAAGAGCAGCAGATAATCATTAGCGGCTGCTTCTTGCAGTAGTTCCGCTTTGAAATCGGCGGTGTCTGCTGGATAGAGATCGTACCCCATGACATACGGGACTTTCACATGCGATGAGGTTGGAATCAGGTCCGCCAGGAAAATGGCGGTCTGTCCCTCGGATTCGATCTGCACGATGGAATGCGCCCTCGTATGTCCACCGGTTACGCGCATTTTAATTCCAGGGACAACTTCGATATCTCCGTCGATCAACATGATCTGACCGCTTTCCTGTAAAGGAACGATGTCGTCGTGGTTGTAGCTGGCTTTGGTGCGAGGCCCGGGATCGATGGCGTCTTCGTATTCGGCTTTTTGCATGACGTATTTCGCATTGGGGAAAACGGGCTTGATAAGGCCATCTTCATCCTGATAAGTGTTGCCACCGATATGATCGAAATGGAGATGCGTGTTGATGACGTAATCCACCTCTTCGGGGGAAACTTCGAGACGCCTCAATTCAGCCATCAGAGTGCGAGGGAGCTCGATATCGTAGTTGTCGACGGCTTGGGGATCATACTTATTCCCCATGCCGGTATCGATCAACACGGTATGCTCACCGGTGCGTACCAGGACTGGATTTGCGCTCATCAGGATGCGGTTGCGATCGTCGGATAATTCCAGCCTGTCCCAGATCATCTTGGGAACCACGCCGAACATCGCTCCACCGTCCAGTTTGAAATATCCGTCATGCAGAATGTTTATATTGAAAGAGCCGAGCTGCATGATAAGGTTCTCCTTTGTTGTTACTTAAGCTGCATCAGATCAGTCACTCAGCAGACTGCGAGCTATGACGATGCGCTGTATTTCCGAGGTGCCTTCACCGATTTCTGTAACTTTGGCATCGCGGAGCATTCTTTCTACAGGGTACTCTTGGGTATAACCATAACCGCCGTGAATCTGGATGGCCTTAATGCAGGTGCGAGTGGCCACTTCGCCTGCATAGAGCTTACACATGGCGGATTGCTTGGAGTAGCTTTTACCAGCGTCCTTCAACCGAGAGGCATTGTAGACTAGATGGCGCGCGGCTTCAATTTCGGTGGCCATATCGGCTAACATGAACTGAATCGCCTGATTGGAGGCAATAGGTTTACCGAACTGATTGCGTTCTTTACTATAACGTATGGCTTCATCGAGAGCGCCCTGAGCGATACCCAGAGCCATCGCTCCAATAGAAATACGACCGCCATCCAAAATCTGCATGAACTGCTTGAAACCTTCGTTCAACTTGCCTAACAGATTTTCTTCCGGAATGCGGCAGTTCTCGAAGATCAGTTCGGTGGTGTTGGACCCGCGAATGCCCATTTTGCGGATCTTTTTCCCCACGGAAAATCCGGGAGCATCCCGTTCCACGATGAAGGCGGAGATGCCTTTAACACCCTTATCCTTGTCGGTCATGGCAGTGTTGATGCTGGTCCAGGCCCAACCGCCGTTGGTGATGAACATCTTGGCGCCGTTTAACACCCATTCTTTGCCGTCTTTGACTGCTGTGGTTTGAGTGCCGCCGGCATCTGATCCGGCGTTGGGTTCGGTCAATCCGAAAGAGGCCAGTTCCTCGCCAGAACAGAGCTTGGGCAGATATTTCTGCTTCTGTTCCTCGGTTCCGAACATGTAGATGGGGTAGGTTCCCAATGAGATATGCGCGGCGACAGTGATCCCCGTAGAGGCGCAGACGCGGCTCAGTTCTTCAACCGCGATACTGTAGCACATGGTATCCATTTCCACTCCGTTGTATTCTTCGGGGAAGGGAATACCAAATAGACCCAGTTCCGCCATCTGATCTAAGACGTCTTTGTCAATCGTTTCCTGTTGATCGAACTTGGCAGCGCGAGGTTTCAGTTCATTCTGTGCGAAATCACGCACCATCTGCTGCAACAGTTCTTGTTCTTCCGTCAAAAACATAGTGGTTCCTTTATGCTTGTCGTTATAATTCTATGAATGTGCTTTTGGATGACGTAATAGAATACAGTGCATTTTTCAGCGGCAATACTGAAGGGATACCAGCGGCGGCAAGCTACCGCGCTACCCTCTGGTCTCGATTGATTTGCTGATAAGATAATCTATTCCCATCGCCGCCAGAAGGAACATGGCCGGATAGATCGGCATGCGGTAGCGCGGCAAAACGATGGTCAGGCTGAACATCACTGTAAAGCCCAATATCTGAAATATCCAGAGTGACCATTCCCGCCAATTATTTTTGCTTAATAACAGTCCTATGCTGCTGAATATTAAAATGAATATCCAGGGAACGATATACGCCGGATGCGCGGTCAAAGGATGCGTCATATCGCGCCACCAGATGTAGTAGAGTCGGGTCAGGCATAAGCTGATATATTCATCCGGGTGCTCGCTGATAAATTTCTTCACTTCACCGGCAAAAAAGCGATCCCGTGCAATTTCATCGGGGACCATGTGCGCTTCATAGTAGGCTCGATATTCGGGCGAAACCGCCTCGTCGATGTCAGTTCCCGCAAAGGTGCGCACGGTCCCAGTTGCTCCGACGTGGTTGCCGCGCCACATGTTGTACGAAAACGCGGATCGCAAGGGTACGAAGGCGTCCAGTTTAATATAGTTACGAATTGTCCACGGTGCAACGATAATTGTAACGCCTATCGCAAACAGAACAATGACAAGAAGCACTTTTTTCCACTGCATACCCTTCGAAATCAGCCAGAAAATGGGAATCGCCAGCCCTAATCCCTGTAGACTGGGATTCGCCCAAACCGAAATTCCTAAGAGCGCTCCGGTGCCAAATGAATGCCGACCT
>JAHJDJ010000011.1 GCA_018812585.1 bacterium | reverse complement strand
GAGGTCGGTGCGATCATGCCGTAATCTTTCATCCAATACCACTTGGCAGCGTAAAGCACGGCGCTAATCGCTAAGATGCCAATTATCAGGACCAGCGCGAACTTATACCCCCACCTCACTTGGAAAATAGACTGTCTCTTGGATTCCATGTCCGCCTCCTTATGATTACAAACCCAACAACGGTAGTACAACCAGGTATGTCATCAGGCTGATGATGAAGCCGCCAGGTTCAGAGTTGAGCCCATCCTCGCCAATTGTAAAATGGTGACTTCACATGAAATTCAGATAAAGAAGACCAGGGTCATGCACCGCCCCGGCCTTCATTGAGTCAATTTATTTACCGCTAAATTTAGCCGGACGCTTCTCCAGGAATGCGTTCGTGCCTTCCTGCATGTCTTCTGTCGCGCAAACAATGCCAAAATGCTGGGCTTCCAGGCGCAGGGCATCGTAGAGATTCATCTCCATGCCGCGGTTGACGCAGTACAGCACAAATTCAGTCGCTTTGGGACCTTTGGACATCACCTTCTGACAGAATTCTTTGGCCTTATCCAACAGCTCAGCCTGCGGATAAACCTTGTTCACCAATCCAATGCGGTGGGCTTCCTCCGCTTTGATGACGTCACCGGTCAGACAGAGTTCCAGTGCGCGGCCAGCGCCAACCAGGCGCGCCAATCGTTGTGTGCCGCCATAGCCGGGGATGATCCCCAGACTGACTTCCGGCTGGCCGAATTTCGCGTTATCAGCCGCAAAGCGCACGTGGCAAGCCATAGCCGTTTCACAACCGCCGCCCAGCGCGAAGCCATTGACAGCTGCCACAACCAGCTTGGATCCGAACTGAATCTGATTCAGCACATCCTGGCCATGCAGCGCGAATTCAGCGCCCATAACCGCGTTCATGCCGGGGAACTGATTGATATCCGCGCCGGCAATGAATGCTTTCTCACCCGACCCGGTTATTATGGCGCATTTAACATTGGGATCTTCCTGAATGCGCGTAAACGCTGCCTTGAGTTCATTCATGGTGGCGGCATTTAAAGCATTCAAAGCCTTGGGCCTATTGATCGTCACGATGGCAATGCCATCCTCGATATTCAATAGAATGTTCTCGTAGTCCATGGGATTCCTCACTTATCCAACAATTTTAAGAGCGATTAGAGCGGCAACGAACATCAAGGCGATGATAAACAGCATGGAAAGAATTGTCCGGAAAGAGATGCCTGACGACTTTTCGCGTTTACGCTTGCGCCGCTTCTTCTTTTCATATTCAGGACGCGTCATCTCTTTTTTCTGCCCTTTACGGTCCACCACAGAAACCATCTCTTCAGCGTTTAAGGCTTCGCTGGAGGTGGCATTTTGCTGGTTTGATGTGTCATTCATGACAGGCTCTTAGCTGGTTTGTCGTTCGTGGAGAAGAGGTGACGTATTTTGAAGGGATATTGCACAAAACGGGGGATAATCCCCCGTTTTGTACGTTTTCTATTACCAGATGCTGGGGTAAGCAATCCTACACGCCAATATAGTAGCGTGGTTCACCCGGCTCATCTTCGTTGATTTCAAAACCACGAGTGGCCAGCGTGGAACCGTGTTCTTCGTCGACGCACAAAATAAATCCTGGAATATCATCGGTATCCCAAACCTGCTGTGCGATTTTAATCAATTCCAGCAGCAGTTCATTATCTTCCTGCAGTTCAGGCGGCACCCAGATTGAGAGACGCCAGAAGTCAGTGACGTCGCCCCAGTTCCAGACCCACAGAATCGCAGTGATACTCTTGCCGCCGCGCTCGATGTTGACCTTACGGGCCTGGCTGCGATGTACGGCACGAATCATTTCCGGCAGCAGTTCGTACTCTTCCCACACCGAACTCCAGTGATAGTAGGGAGAAATCGACTGATCGAAGCAGTAGAATTCGCGGATGGGCAGTTCGGCGCGCGGAATATCTTCCACGGTGTGAGCTAAATCGCTGGCCTCCAGTTTGCCTCGCTCGATACGATATTTGCGGGTCAGCGCCAACAATTCCCAGCGGCTGTCATCCAGATTAGCCATCACCGCGCGGGAGCTGAAGGGACATAGGGCGAGCGTCGAAAATCCCCGCATACGGATTTCTTTTTTACATTGAGTGTAAAGCTTGGAAACCGGATCTTCCGTGAAGCTTGTATCCACCTCAAAGGTGACGATGGAACCGGTTTTCCCCATCGGCGCCGGTTCTTCGAGGCACCAGATCTCAGCAAAAGCGATAATACGCTTCATGATGCCGTCTGACTCTTCTGCGGCCAGGACGAATCCGCCATTTCGGGTCAACCAGTTCAGGTGGTTTTTATAGAGAATCGGGTCACAACCGACGCCGCCGTTCAAAAACTTCTGATGCAGCGTCAAGTTATCCCAGGGCATGGGATTCTCTTTTTTAATCGGATCAGCGAACCATTCGTCTGCACCGGAATGCCGCTGCCAGAGACGACGGTTGGAAAGACTCACGATAGCGTTAATGTCGGAAGGTCTAATGGTTCTAAGTGTAATCACGTTTCCCTCTATATGGTTGAGTTATATCTTCCTAAAGATGTGCACTTTTACGGATCTGATCCGTGATGAAATCACCTACCAGATGAGTACTTAAACGACCTCCCAGATCGCGCGTGGTGTTGTGTGTATCCAGCGCATATTTCACCGCCGAATTTACCCACTGCGATTCCTGTTCCAATCCCAGGAATTGCAGGATATGCGAACAGGCCGATATGCCTCCCAAAGGATTGACCTCATCTTTTCCGGCAATCTGTTGCATCGGACCATGCAGTGGACGATACAAACACTGCTTCCCGGGATTGAGATTCCCTTCGACGGTTAAACTGGAGCTCCCCTGTATCTCAGCCATTACCTGATTGATAACCTGGCTGAATGATCCACAGGAAACGATAATCTCTAATTCATCAGGCTTCTGAAACATCCTGTGTAATAGATCATCAGGACGATCATACGAGATTTCCAAATTAGGATAATCCAGTCTTAACTGTTCAGAGATCTCTTTTAGCAGCCTGTTGTTATAAGAATAGGGAATGTCCTGCTGGTAGATAGAAATCCGTCTAAGGCCTTTATGCCGGGCGAATTCAAAAGCATACTGCAGCAGCAAATCGAGGCTGCGGCGCGTATTAACCGCCTGTAACATGACAGCCTCTTCATCGGTATGCTCTTTGAACAGGCTCTCTGCGCCGGCCGATAATCCTTGAAGATTCTCATGGAATGCGTAGAAACAGACATTATCCACATTCTTCAGCTTTAACGGACTATACCGATTACTGATATATTCAACCGGGCAGTAATTCAGATATAAATTCATTTGCAAGCGCAGTTGCTGCAAAAGCGAAGAGCCTGCGTTTCTGTTAAGCAGCCAAGAGTCGCCCAATGCGCCGATAAAAAATGCGACGTAATCCCGCTTAAGCTCCGCTATCTGTTCAGTGGGAATAACTCCGCCATTTTCGCTGGGCCTATCAGCGGAGTATTCAAACTGATCCAATTGCAGATCAACGCCGGATCGTTGCAAAACCGCCTGTAAAACTTTGACAGCTTCCGCGGTGACTTCCGGGCCAACACCATCCCCGGGTATTATCGCCAGTTTTCGCATGGTTTCTACCCTGATAATAATATTACATGAGTAAAATTCAAGTCTAAAGCCGCAAACAATTTCTTGTTGTTTTCAGGCCTGCCAGCCCAGAACCGCGCAAAATCAGGGCGATCATAAGGTGACATCGGCCCAGCTCCGGCGATTTGATTTGATCGTCTGACTGAAAAAATCGTCGTCATCGAGAGCAGCTTCAGTGCAGCGATATAGATTTCAGAAATGCCGCAAGGTGAAAACTAAATTGTGAAGTTACAAAAAAATCAGTGATTTTGCAACTCGTTTTTGGAGTTTCACCCTTCGCTTTACTTGACGATTGCCACAGTCATATTATCCGCACGCAGATATTGCTTCATGACTCGTTGAACGTCGGACAGAGTCACCGCACGAAGTTGATCCATCCACTGATTGTATTGATCCAGCGGTTGACCCCGCAATTCGTTCAGTCCCATCATGTAAGCTCTATTGACCCGCGTCAGCCCGCGCATAGCCAGACGGCCTAAATAAGCGTTGCGCGCCTTCACGATATCATCATCGCTGAGGTTTGCCTTTTGCAGCTCATTAACCTGTTCGATAATCCCCTCTTCGGCGCGCGCCAGATTTTGAGATCCGGTGCCAATCCGCGCTCCCCAGACAGCCCAGTCGTCATGGAAGGACACGGAGCTGCCCAGCGAATACGCCAATCCCTCCTTCTCACGCAACTGGAATTGCATCCGGTCGGAAAGAATCGAATTCATGATCGTCAGGGGAGCCTTATCCGCTGCATCGATTAAATCAAAGCTGTACCCCATCGCCAGATAGGATTGCTCTTTCCCGCCAGTGATTTCTTCTCTGCGCGCTTCGAAAACAGGTTTATCAGATTTGATTTGAGGTAACTCTGAGATATTATTCCAATCCTTGAAAAAGCCTTCCAGGTGTTCCATGACAGTCTCAGAATCGTGACTGGTCAGAACCGTGAGTATGATATTTTGAGGTGAACAATACTGCGTGCAAAACTGATCCAGTTCATCCGTAGAATATCCGGCCACATCCGCGGGCGTCCCCATGATCTCCTTCGCCAGGTAATGATCTCCGTAAATCAAATCATTAAACAGATTGCTGCCGAGGGAACTCACCGATCCCTCCCCACGCTGCGCCATACCCATCACACTTTCACGGATCGGTGCAATCACCTCTTCGGTAATCTTTGGAGCTTTCAGAGTATGGGCTATCATCTCCATCACCGGAAGGTAATAATCATCCAGCGATTCGAGGCGAAGGTAGGAAAACTCTGCGGTGGTATAGTAGTCGTCATAGGGGATAAATCCCATATCGTAGAACTTGGTGCGAGCGCTGTAGCGCTGCAGCGTAGCTTTGAACTCGTCTTCCGGCATATCCGCAGGCCCCTTCTCCATGACGCGGTGCAGGAAGTCCACAGATCCGGTCTTAGCGTTCAGCAACTCTTCATAGGCCGACCGATACTTGAACAGAAAATGCCCTGCGAAGATAGGATTATCTCTGTCCGTCTGAACGATGATGGTCATGCCATTCGGCAAAGTTTTACGCGCCAGCTTCTCACCCTCGATGGCGATCAGATCAGCCGATTTTTCGGTCTTCACCGCCTGGTAGACTGACGTCACACCGTGGTCGTAGTTCAGGTAGTATTTCGCAGACTGTTCTACCACCTCGGGGGTCACTTCACTCAACCGATCCATGTAATCGATCAGGAAATAAGGTCCCACCTGCGCCAGGTCTGCGCTCTTCAACATTCCGTAAAAATGCGGCCGTTCAGCATTGTACAGCTCCTCACCTTTGATTGCATTCACGACAGCCAGAATCCGATCTGGATCATGCGCTTCATCCTGAAAATCGAAGAGCAGATTTTCCAGGGCTTTGCGCGCTTCATGGTAATCAGCGTCCGCTTTCAGTGTTAGATCGACATTCATCAGAGCGAATTCGATATCGACGAAATGGTGAACCGAAACGTCTGTGACGCCCAATTCAGGCAGCGCTTTCAATTTTTCATCGAGATACTCTTGCAGGAGTTCCACCAATACGACAAAGGCGTGATAATCGGGATAAAGACGCGTCGGTGCGAACAATGTGTAGCGCAGGTAAGTGGACGTTGCTTTACCTTGATAAACGTAGGTTGCTTCCGCATTGTAGGCTGGAACGCGGTGCGAGTAGAGCTGATATTGTTTGCGTTCCGCAAGAGTGCGCGGCTGCTCATTGCCAAAAATCTCGGTAACCGTCTCAATCATATCGGGTGTATGGAAATCACCGATGATCATCGCCACCATATTATTGGGCACATAGTTGCTCTTATAATAGTCCCATACTTGTTCGCGTGACATGTTTGAGATACTCTGACGCGATCCCAGGATGGGCCATTCGTAGGGTCCGCCTTCGAACAGTACTCGATTGTAAAAATCCTCGACCTGGTTCCATTCCCGGTCTTCCCCCATGCCGATCTCTTCAGTGACAATGCCCTTCTCTTTTGCGAATTTATCTTCCGGCAGCGTGGAATGAAACAGCATCTCCGCCTGAATCTTAAGCCCGGCCGTAAAGTTTGATTTCTCCAGCAGAATCATGAAGTTGGTATGATCATGCGTGGTATTGGCGTTATTGTAACCGCCCAGGAAATCCATGTCATCGTAAAGCTGCTGCTGAGTGCGCGTTTCCGTGCCATTGAAGAGCAGATGTTCCAGGAAATGCGTGGCGCCGCAGAGTTCTATCGTCTCATTGCGGGAACCCGTCCGCACCACCACAATCGACGCCACCATGGGGCTGGAATGATTCTCGACGAAGAGAAACTGCATCCCGTTCGGCAGGGTGTGCACCAGCGGCCGGTCGCGTTCCGGTAGATTAACTGCTTCAGACTGATCCGCCTGCCCCATCATCCCCGGCGGCATCATGCCTTTGGGCATTTGAGCGAAAATTGTGGTTACACTAAGCAAGACTGTAACAATAGCAACAGCAAATTTCAGATTGGGTCTCATGATCCACCTGTTTCTTTTTTTATATCTCCATCCCATCGGGAATCACGGCGTCTTTTTCGATCACGGTAATGCCGTCTTTGACCATGAATCCCGGGCCGGAATAGTTTTCATCCGGAGCTTTTTGAGTGATCTTCACGCCGCGTCCAATGCGGGCATTTTTATCCACGATAGCTCCGACGATATGACTATCCTGTCCGATACCGATGCGCGGCACACCATCTACTGGCGGCAAATCCAGTTCCGGATCGTCTTCGTAGAAATCCCCGCCCATGATATAGGAATCTTCGACAGTGGCGCCTTTACGTATGATGGTGCGCAGACCGACCAGCGCATTTTTCAGCGCGGCCTCTTCAATCATCGAACCTTCACAGATGATGGCGCGTTCCGACTGCAGACCGGAAATCTTACTGCCCGGCAGATAGCGGGCGCGGGTGAACACGCGGAACGGTTCATCGAAGAAATGGTAATTCGGCTGCCGCGACAGCAGATCCATATTTGAATCATAGAATGAAGTAATAGTGCCAACGTCACGCCAATAACCAGTAAAGACGTGAGCGTGTACCTTAAACTCGCCGATACCCTGGGGAATGATATGTTTTCCGAAATCAGTATGATCGAAATTCTGCAGCATTTTTTTCAAAATGTCACGCTTGAATATGTAGACACCCATACTGCCCAGTAGACATCTTGATTCATCGGTGACGTCATACTTGGACCGCAGCAAAGCGCCGATTTCATAGCCGAATAGTATGGAATCTTCTTTCGGCTTTTCCACGAAATTCAGAATTTCACCCGCATCATCAACGTGCAGAATGCCCAATTGATCTGCTTCTTCATAAGTCACCGGCGACACAGCCACCGTGATATCCGCCCCGGATTCCTCATGAGTTTCCATCATCTGGCGGTAATCCATTTTATAAAGATGATCGCCCGCCAGAATCAGATAGTTTTCCGGGCTGAAGCGCTGAAAATGCCGCAATGTTTTCCGTACGGCATCAGCCGTCCCCTGGAACCAGTCCGTGTTGTCCATGGTCTGTTCTGCGGCCAGAATATCCACAAAGCCTTCATGGAAGGCGTCAAATTTATAAGTCAGGTTGACGTGACGATTTAAAGAGGCGGAATTAAACTGGGTCAGCACAAAAATGCGTTCGATGCGGGAATGAATGCAGTTGGATACGGGAATGTCGATGAGGCGGTATTTGCCGGCGATGGGAACCGCGGGCTTGGAACGATGCTTGGTCAACGGATAAAGGCGGCCTCCCTGGCCGCCGCCCAAAATGATAGCTAACATGGATGACATAGGGTCAATTTCTCTTTTCTAAGAATCTAAATTATTTCACCCCAATAATCTTCAGCGATGAAGACGTCCCGATGCGGTTAGCTCCGGCTGCCACCATGATCTGCGCCTGTTCCGGTGTGCGAATGCCTGCTGAAGCCTTCACCCCCATGTCTGGACCCACCGTCCGTCTCATGAGCGCCACGTCTTGCGCGGTCGCGCCGCCGCCGGGATGAAAACCGGTTGACGTCTTCACGAACCCAGCTCCAGCTTTTTTCGCCAGTAAACATGCGCGAATCTTCTCTTCATCAGTCAGAACACAGGTTTCGATGATCACCTTCACCAGCCGTCCCACCGAGGCGCGCACCACCGCCCGAATGTCGCGTTCCACCAGATCATAATGCCCGGATTTCATCCAGCCCAAGTTGATGACCATATCGATCTCGTCGGCACCGTCCATGACTGACTGCCCGGCTTCTGCCGCTTTGATGTTGGTTGGTGAAGCTCCCAGTGGGAAACCGGTGACAGTGCAAACCGTAATTTTCCCGTGAGCTTTAAATCCGACGCAATAAGGGGTCCAGGCTGGCAGGATGCAGATACTGGCGAATTGATAGCGAATCGTCTCTTCGCACATGCGCCCGATCTCCGCTTCAGTGGCTTCGGGCTTCAGCAGCGTATGATCGAGCATCCCAGCCATCTTTGACGCATTGTGAACCGAACTCACCGATTCCACCTGCCCGGGCGATACGAATTCCGATACAATTTTAGAGATTAAATCAGACATTTTTATAATTCAGGGTAAATTTATTCACCGGAAACATGCAGGTCATCCACCACCGCAACGATAACCGCCTGTAAAGGGATCTCTTCATTTTCGAAAATGATGCGAGCGCTGCCCCCCTCTTTATTGACCAGAACCACGTCATCTATCCCGGCATCGACGCGATCTACCGCCAGAAGAGAGCTCCCTTTCGGCGAGAGGTCGGTATCCAAAGGCTGCACGATCAGAATCTTGCACCCTACAAGGTGAGGGTTCTTGACCGTGGCGTGAATGTCGCCTGTGACGCGTCCGAGTATCATCTTTATTCCTCAGCTTGAGGCATGATTTCTTCCACAGTCTTCACCGCTTCCTGAATCAAAGCATCAGCGCCGGCCTGATCTTTTCCTTCGGCAAAAATACGCAGGATCGGTTCGGTATTGGAAGCTCGCATCTGGAACCAGCCGTCCGGCCGAATAACCTTCAAACCGTCGGTTTCATCGTGTTCTTCTTCCTTGTAGTGAGCATGCAGCTTTGCCAGGATATCATCCGGGTGCAGGTCCATGATAGAAATTTTCTGTTTGCTGATAACGTACTTCGGGAAGGTCTGCATCACTTCAGATAAGGGTTTACCGGCCTTTACCAGCGTTTGCAGCGCCATAACAGAGCCAACCGCTGAGTCACGCCCCAAATGGATACCGGGGAAAATAACGCCTCCATTACCCTCACCACCGATTAAAGCGCCAACCTCCTGCATCTTGCGGACGACGTAAATTTCACCGACCTTACTGCGATAGATAGGAACGCCCGCTTGCAAGGCGATATCGTCCAAGGCACGTGTGGTAGACACGTTGGTGACCAGCGGACCTTTTTCACTGGCCAGAACCAATCGAGCGGCAATCGCCAAAGTATATTCTTCGCCAATCGGATTGCCTTGATCATCAACGATGGATAGGCGGTCTGCATCAGGGTCCAACGCTAATCCTAAATCGCAGTGTTCTTTACGAACCAGCTCTCCCAGATCGGTTATATTTTCCGCTAAAGGCTCTGGACTTCGGGGAAACCTGCCGGTTATCTCACAGTTCAGTTTGACCACTTCGCAGCCTAATTCAGCCAGCAGTGACGGGATCAGATTGCAGCCTGCTCCGCCAACTGCATCGACCGCCACTTTGAAATTGCGCTTACGAATCGCCGGAATGTCAAATAAGGGATGATCGAGCACTACCTTGATATGATCGTCGACGGCGTCTTTGTAGTCGGTTACGTGCCCGATTTCATCCCAGGGAACCCAATTAACCAGCCAGTCATCCTTAATTTCTTTTAAACGCATGCTCTGAGCTTCATCCAGGAACAGGCCATCGGCCGAGAAGAATTTAAGCGCATTCCACTCATCGGGATTATGCGATGCTGTGAAGGCGATCCCTCCCGCGGCATCACTCTTTTCCACGGCTAATTGAATGGTCGGAGTTGCAGCAATTCCCAAATCGACAACATCGCAGCCGACACTGACCAATCCAGCTAATGCCGCATACCGTACCATCGCTCCTGTGGATCGGGAATCCCGTCCGACTATAATCTTGCCACCCTCGCAGTAGCTGCCAAAGGCGGCCGAATATTCAGTGATAACGTCAGGCGTCAAGCCCTCGCCAACGACTCCGCGTATCCCGGAGACTGAGATCATCAAACGCTTCATGTTATATCCTTTTATGTGGTTACCCTGAGCCGTCTCCTGAAGAAGAAGACTGCAAGGTAAAAATTTATCCAATTGTACCCGTAAAGTCAAGTGGAATGTTGGATGTTCAGGGTTGCAGGGTGTGCAACTAAAAAAGAGGTTATCCCCAAATTACGGTCGTCTTCCTGAACAATGTGAAGCATCTCATGATTCCAAAAGACATTCAGGGTCAGTGAGACTCTTCGTTTCATTCAGAGTGACTCTGTAGGGATAGCCTCCAGATATTTCGTTTATGCAAACCGGGCTTAAAGTTTCAAGCTGATCGATACGCCATCGCGCAGCGGTAATTGCGTCGTTACAAATCCTTCATGTTCTGCCAGGATTCGGTTATGACGCAAGATCGCCTCGGTCGTCTCATCTGGATCAGCTTTGACTACTTCCCCATACCAGAGAGTGTTGTCAGTAATTAGAAGACCTCCCGGGCGCAGACGTTCAAAAGCCAGGGTGATGACTTCGCAATAGTCCTCTTTATCGACGTCGTTGAAAATGATATCGAATGGACCCGTTTCCTGCTTGAAAATATCCACTGCATTTCCCAGGCGGAATTCGGCGGACGCAATCAATCCAGCCCGTTCAAAATATCTCTTCGCATCGCAGAGATTAACTTCGGAAGCTTCCGTTAAAATGACTCTACCCTGCGGAGCGACAGCTTTAGCGAGCCATAACGCGGAATAACCGTAGCCAGAGCCCAGATCGATGACCTGTTTAGCCCCAACTGATCGTACCAGCAACTCCAGGAGCGATCCTACTTGCGGCCCAATAGCAGGAAAATCTTCACGTGCTGCACGTGCTTCCATCTCCAGAAATACCGGATGACGCTTCGCGAGCAGGTTATCCAGATAAACCTCAATTTCAGGCGGAGTGATCAACATAACACCCTCAACTGTTAATGATACATGATACAATAATCACGTAGCTGGGCGGGAATCGTTGGAATTCTGTTATTAACCTGAGATTAAAGAGGGGGTTTTTGTGTGGCGTTTTGGGGATTCTCGCAATTTGAGAACCGTCTTACATAGAGCATCGATTTCAAATGGCTTCTGGATGAAACCGTCCGGTTTGGTTTTACCGCTGGCAATCAACTGTTTATAGTGGGAATAACCAGTAATCAGAACGACTGGAGTGTTCGGTTTCACTGACTTGATATGATTCAACAGGAAGAGACCGTTCATCTTAGGCATATAGATATCGCTGATGACAATATCCGGCCAGCTTGATCTGAAGATTTCCCACGCTTCTTCACCATCTTCAGCCGTTGTCACTTCAAAATTCAACATCTCGCAGGTAGCTCGCAGAATCTGCAAAATGGTTTGATCATCATCAACGACCAGGGCGGTTGGTTTTCCCAATTTACCGCTATTTTGAGTAGTGGAGGTAGCAGAGTCGTTCATAGTATCCTATGGTAGTGAGGTTGATACCTTGCTTGCTATAGCCTATAATATAGCCTTTCCACTGCATTTTTCAAGAGTACTCTCGGTTGATCTGAGGGGGTGATTTAATGAAGGTAAAAAGGGGCAAATATTTCTTCGATTCAGCTCTGAAAACTAAGTTATTATTTACCACTTATTTTGAGCAGAAACTTCTCTTTTATTGCAGGGACACGGCGTCATTCGTCTGCTGCTCGGAGTTCGTGCCACATTTCAAAGGCGCGTCGCAGATGCGGAATCACAATCGACCCGCCGACAATCAGTCCGATCGCCATCGTCTCCTCGAACTCTTGATCAGTAGCGCCCGCTTTGCGGCTCTCGATAACATGATACTGGATACAATCATCGCAGCGCAACACCGCAGAAGCAACCAGCCCCATCAGCTCTTTGGTCTTCGTATCCAGCACGCCTTCCCGGTAAACCTGACCATCCAGGCTGAAAAAACGCTTGATGCCAAGATCGGCATACTGCATGACGATTTCATTCAACCGTGCGCGCTCTTTACTGAACTCATCAGCTTTCTGGCTCATAATCGGTTCATTATTTCCTGATTTTACAAAACAAACTTGATCCGTCCACGACCGTAAACACGGCATCGGTATTCAAAGTCATCGCTATTTCTAAATAATCAGCTCGACCCATAGTCGTGGCACGGAAACCATCTTCGCAGACGATCACGCCATTCCCGGTTAATCCCTGAATGATCTTTCCCACGCATTTCTCTTCTGCCTGCATCTGAAACCACTCCAGCCGGTCCGGCCAGAATTCATCCGTGTAGCTGGAGAAGAGACAACGCCCTCCCGGCTTGGTCACACGCAGACATTCCTCAACAATCTTGATCGTATTTCCCTTGATCGCAGAAAGACCGTTCTGGATGCACAGCGTCACATCGAATTGACTATCCTCAAACGCCAGATCTTCTGCCTCCATCAGATTGAACGCCATCCGTTCCAGAAGATGAAAGCGGTAGCGACCGTAACGCAGGTTTTCAGCGGAATTGTCAATCCCAACCGCATGTTTAGTTACCTCCGCAATGCGGTGCAGAACACGGCCATAACCGCAGCCGATTTCCAGCACACGGTCTTTTGACCCGATCAAGGAGAGGCAATGTTTGATCTCAGCGTTCAGGTATTGCTGCACGCGGGGAGGAGCGATCTGGTAGCATAGATCCAACCGCTCCCCACTAAGTTTATCAGCGTAATATCGGCCAGGTTTCACGTTTCCTTCAAGCTATTTAGCAGGCTGTAGTTGATACGCAACCCCATCTATGACTGTTAGGATAGCCTTGTCATAGGCGAAGGTCAGGAATTGCGCTTGCGTTGGATATTTATTCGCCAATTCAAAGAACTCATCGCTGAACTGTTTGATTTCTTTGGTCTTCATTCCCTCTTTGTATTCCGCATCCATCCAGCCGTTCTTCTTCAGGTAGAAAGTTTTAGACCCGATCAGTTTCACGGTGTCAACCTGCTTCATCGTCCCGGTTTCATCGTAGTATTGGGCTTTTCCAGGAGCAGATTGGCGCTTTTTCATCTCCTGCGACTGCATTGATTGGCTGACGCCGGCAGAACCAGTGGCAACCAGCGGTTTGTTATATAAGACTTCCACTTGGTCCCTGACTTCCATCCGGTCAGCAATGTCGAAGTTCTCCTCTGCCAGGAAACTAGTGTATTGAGTGATGATACCATAACGGGTGCTTAGCTCCACGATTTCATCGATATACTCATCAGAAACGCCGTGAATGCGTATCTGTTCGTTCAAGTACCCTATCTTTCTCTCGGCCCAGATACGCGCCACGAAGGAAAACTCCTCCCGGCCTGTTTTCTTGGCAAACTCCACCGGATATTTGAAAGTCATCTTCTCGCTCTGTGATCTTCCGGTTAGCGTGAGTGTGCTCTTCCCGGTATCGCGGTAACGTCCTGCCAAAACAAGCTGGCTGCCATGGAAAATATCGGGCAGATCCTGCGGGTAGGCATCTCGCAGGCGGATGTCCTTTGCAATAAGCTCAGGAGCGGTCAAGGCTGGATTCTGGATCTTCGAATAGAGGCTGGCAACCTTCGCTTCGATATCCTCGTCGGGCGGGACGTAATCTGCCAGACCGTGATTGTCCACGCCTAAGCGATCCAGCAGTATGGCATTGACGTCAAAGCCCACACCGAATGCGAACAAGCGTGTGTTATGCTTATTGGCTGCTTTGACCTCTTCTGCGATTTTTCCTATTTCTGTGATACCCGCTGTTGGCAGGCCGTCGGTCAGGAAAATGATATAATTGGGACGTTCAGCATCTTTGATCTGTTTTAGCGCTGTCGTCAGAGCGGCGTGAATGTCGGTGCTGCCTTTTGCCTCAACCTGGTCAAGGCGATCCAGCGCCTCTCGTTTCACGCTTTTATCAAACGGCTTCAAGTTATCCCACAACGGATCTACCGTGGAATTGTAAAAAATGATGTTATAGTTATCATCCGGGTTGATGTTCCGCGTGATGAATTTCGCCGCGCTGCGCGCCTGATTGATCTTTTCACCCTGCATGCTGCCGGAAATATCCAGCACTAAGATGACATTTTTCGGGATCGCCTTCTTAGCTTTCAATTCAACTTTGGGGCTGGCCAAAAAGAGGAAATAGCCATCCTCATTCCGGTCCGGACGATAGGTGAACAGCGTCCCTCCGATGTCGTCTTCAGACCGACTCCAGAAAATGCGGCAATCGTCAGCAGGGCGGACTCCCTCATCTGACCAATGTCCCACGACCTTTTTCGATCCGCTCCAGTTCCACGTGAAATCGTGAGACGGCGAATAGACATTCTTGAATTCGTGCTGAGAGTTCAGGCGAAAATCGATCCGCACCTCTTCTAATACCTTCTTGGAGAATTTCTCGGTATTCAGAGGATAGCGATATTCAAACTGGCTGCCGTCGGGTTGCAACAGCTCGGTATAGGTCAACTTGACGGTTCGTTCGCCGTTAGCAGGCAGCGGAAAAACACTGGTGCGGAACATGCCATTGCCGATGTATTCCAGCAATGCCGGATCTTTCTGGCGGCGCACGATCTCTTCGTAGATACGGCGGGCTTCATCCTTATCCAGGATACGTCCTTCCAGCTCCTGATCATCGACGATCAAGGAAAACTGATTGACTGAGGAACCCCGCGGCAGAGGAAATAGATATTCAACTTCGATATTCCGGTTAGTCTCATTGATGAAAGACTGCTCGACGGTGGTCGTGGCAATCTGATCCTGAACGTCGACTGATACGCGATGATATTTGACGCTGTAAAAGTCGTTCATGCGGGGCATGGGGTAAGGACTCGGCAGCGGAACGATTACGCCGTCGGCGACTGCATTGCCTCTGGCTGACAGCAATAAAACAGCCACTAATATTAGTTTGTAGAAGTTGCGGTTAAACAGCATGAGGAACCTCTCGCGTTAGTCAATACCTCCTATCTCTGGTACGGACAGGAGTCACTCAGAGTTCCGCTGCAGGGGAAAATTGGCAGGCGCAAAAAATTACTTGGATGCGATCACAGCTTGAGGATGAGGTTTCGCCTTGATGTTGATGAGGTAGACAGCCGACATGGCAATGATACCGCCGACAATCGTATACCAGCGGGGTGTTTCATGCAGAATCCACCAACTGATAAGCACGGCGCTGAAGGGAACCAGAAAGATGAAGGCTCCCGCTTTTTCCGATCCCAATCGACCGGATGCGGCAAAATAGACGGTCGTGGCAAAGGTCGTCGCCAGGAAAGCCATATAGAGGATATTAAACCAGAAAATCCACCCGAACTGAAAGACGTCGAACACACCAAGGGGTAGTGAAACCGGGAAAATGATCACAGTTGCGCAGCAATACACATAGAAGCTGAACACCAGTGGGGAAATACTGTGCTTGGATTTTTCACTGACGATGGTCAGGCTGGCCCAGGCGATGCAGGCCGCGATAAAAAAGGCATTCCCGCTGCCGAATAAGTGCCCGATATTGAGGTTCCAGATCTCTAACAGGATAGCGCCGCCTGTCAGCCCCAGGATCAAACCGATAATCTGACGGGCGCGTGCCCTCCGCCTGAAGATAATCAAAGAAAAGAGGAAAATCAGCAACGGATTCAAGGTTGTCACCAGCACACCGCCCGCTCCTGCCATCCCGTTCTGCAGACCCCAGAAGAAAAAGCGATTATAAGTCAAAAGAAGAAGCGCTCCCAGAACTATATGAATCAGAGAACTGCGGTTCAGCGAAAACGACTTTTTCCAAATCAGCATGATGGGGAAAAAGGAGAGCACCGTAAACAGAAACCGCCAGAAGATGAGCACTTCTGGATACGCCATAGAGGCGATCACCTTCGAAGAGGTCCAACTACCTCCCCAGGCAGTCATCGCCATGATCATCAATACTGTAAAAGTTGTGGTCCCGGGTGATTTCATCAGGGTCCTTGGAGAAATGGGTTACCCGCCAAACACCACGCGACAGATCCAAACTGCAGCTAACAGCCCCGCTACGTCAGCCAGCAACCCAGCCCATAAAGCATGCCGCACTTTGGACACGCCCACCGACCCGAAATAGACCGCCAGAACGTAAAAAGTCGTCTCTGTCGATCCCATCATGGTCGATGCCACTCGCCCGATGAACGAATCCGCGCCGTGGGTGTTGATCAGTTCGGACATGATGCCCAGCGCGCCGCTGCCGGACAGCGGCCGCACCACTGCCATCGGTAATGCTTCAGGAGGCATCCCCAGAAAATTCGTGATCGGCGCCAGCGCCGCGGTGAGCACATCAAGCGCGCCGGAGGCCCGGAAGAAGGCAATAGCGCATAGAATCGCCACCAGGTAGGGGATAATTCTGACGCCGACATTGAAACCCTCCTTAGCGCCTTCTACAAACGCTTCGTAGAGCTTCACCTTCTTAATTAAGGCTATTAAAACAATCCCGCCGGCAATCAGAGGAATCGCCCAGTTTGACAGCTCCTGCAGAAATGCGGAAAATCCGTTACTCATCTTCCACCTCCCCCCGGATACGGAAGACAGGCAGTTTTTCCAGCAGTTTCACAGCCGTGATGGCAACAATCGTCGATATCCCCGTCGTCACGATCACGACGCCGATAATCTCAGCCGGATTGGCTGATCCTGCCGCCGCCCGAATGGCAATCACCGTCGCAGGAATGATCGTCACAGAGGAGGTATTGATGGCCAGAAAAGTGCACATCGCATTGCTGGCCGTCTTCTTGTCGGGATTCAGCCGGTCCAGCTCCTGCATTGCTTTTAAACCCAAAGCCGTCGCCGAATTCCCCAAACCGAGCATGTTCGCCGCCAGATTCGCCACGATGTTTCCCAGAGCTGGGTCGCCAGAAGGTATCTGCGGGAATAGGGGTCGCAGGATCGGTTTAAGCAACCGTGCCAGCAGTGAAACCAGTCCGGCCTTTTCTGCCAGCCGCATCAATCCCAGCCAGAAAGCCATGATGCCAATCAGACCGATGGCCAGTTCCACCGACCCCTTGGCAGCATCGATCACGGCTTCGGTGCATTCCGCCATCTTCCCATTGACAGCGGCGAAAATCACCCCAACGAGAATCAGAAATGCGAAAACGTAATTCATGGACAGCTTATTCTAATTTGAGTTTTAAGATTCTTCAATCTGGCGCAATGCGGCGATTAAATCCTCGATCAACTTCTGCAGCTGGGCGCCATCGACCTTCAGCTCCTTCGCCGTATCGACTCTGACGTTCTTGCTCGATGATAGTGAAATCGTCACAGAAACCGGCTTACCCTTCGATTTGTTAACCTTCACCTGCGGAAGCGCTGGCGCGGCGGAATGTTCGCCCGCCTTACCATTGACAAGCTTCCCTTTCATGGCCTGCTGAACCAGCTTATCGACGCGCTGATTATATTCATCATCAGCGTGCCCTTTTACCCAGTTCCAGGTAATCTGATGCTTCTGGCTTAAGGCGTGAAGCTTCTGCCACAATTCCACATTTTTAACCGGATTGCCGTCCTTTACCTTCCACCCCCGCTTGATCCAACTGAAGATCCATTCATTCATTCCCCGTGAAAGGTACTGGCTGTCCGTGTACAAATCGACGATATGGCCAGATTTAAGACTATACAGAGCGTAAATCGCTGCAGAGAGCTCCATGCGGTTGTTGGTCGTATTCTCCACCCGGCCGCTGCATTCAAGCGAGGTCGGCCCCTGGATGATGAGATAAGCCCAGCCGCCCGTGCCGCCAGGATTCTTATCACAACCGCCGTCGGTGTATATTTTTACTTGTTTCAAGGGTTTATCATCAGGTTTGGTTAAGTTTATCTTAATATAGAGACTGCAACGATTAAGGCAAGAGAAAATCACGAAAAAGGCGTTGCCATTACGCAAGACACACCCAATATTTTGAAATAATCTGCGGACGTATCTATTGCTTACCTGACATGGCATGCATCAAAATCCCCGCCGCAACCGACAGATTCAACGATTCAGTATTGCCGTATCGCTCAATCCGCACGCTGCCGCTGCAAGCAGATTCAACCTCGGGAGATAGTCCCCGCGTTTCGTGACCCAGAACCAGCCCTCGCAACCCTGCTCTTGGCAAATCATCCACGTTCATCGATCCGCTCATCACTCCTGCAACCATTTGCCGTCCGTTCTCCGTTTCGATCGTTAGAAATCCCGTTATATCCGTCAACGTCACCACCGCGACCCGAAATATCGCACCCGCTGTGGCGCGCACGACCTTGGGGCTGAATGGATCAGCCGACCCGACGCCGATATAAAGCCGCCGAATGCCGAACCAATCCGCAGTGCGGATGATGGTTCCCAGGTTCCCCGGATCGGATACCTGTTCACAGACGACGATCATTTCCTTTTCCTGGTCAGCAAACCGCTGCAGATGCGATGCATCCATGACGCCTATTGCCGCCGCGCCCTGTGGTGATCTGGCGTCCGTGATCCTTTCCATGTCTGTCGCAGAACAAACCTCATGGGGTACTTGACCCAGCTCCAGTTGGCTGGCCAACTGCTGTCCAGATTCAGACTCACTGAAACTGTGCGTCAAGGCAGCTTCCAGTAGAGGCCAGTTCTCACGTAAAGCTTCCTTGATCAGCTCTGGTCCTTCGATTAAAAAAAGACCGGTCTCTTTCCGCCCTTTGGAGAGATGCACGACCTTATATTTCTTTATCTGCGTTTTGCTGAGTGCCATTTAGATTCGATCCCCCTTGAATGCAAGATAGAGAGCTGCAATTAACAGCGCCGCTCCCGGGTACAGCATCATACTGGGTTGTTCACGAAAAAAGAACCACGCCATCAGAGTTGCGCCAATCGGCTCGACAACAATACTGATATTGACGGTGAATGCCTTTAGGTAACGCAGAGCCCAATTAAACGTCGAATGCCCGATCAAGGTCGGCACAAGGGCCAGCATCACAATCCAGAAATAGGCCCCCTGTGTCAAACTGAAAAGTGGCGTGCCGACGATCAGACAGACCGGTAGTAATATTCCTGCCGCAACAGAATAGACCAGTGTGATATAAGGGAGAATGTCAATTTTCTGCCTGACACTGCGGCCTGCGAGCAGGTAAAATCCGGCAAACGCCGCGCCTACAATCGCCAGCAGATCCCCCCACAAATACCGTGCTCCTATCTGCAAATCGCCTCCGTTAATCAGAGCCGCACCCAGTAATGTCAGACCCATGGCCCAGGCAATCCATTTATCAATACGTTCCTTCAAAACGAAATGTCCCACGGCTGCGACTATCAGAGGTTGTGTCATAATTAGAAAAGCAGCAGACGCGATGGTCGTCGTATTCACGGCCGTGACCCAGAAATACATGTGGATACCCAAAAAGATCCCGGCTGATACGACCCGCCAGCGATCCTTCACGTCTAGCAATCTCCAGGCGGCAGGCACTTTCCACCCGGCGATGGGCCAGAGCAGAAGACTGACGAAAAAGAAGCGTAGAAAGGAAATCGCCAGTGGATCTGAATTTGCAAAGCGAATAAAGATAGCCGGAAATGAAAGCGCTACCACAGCGACTGAGATGGCAATTTTCGGTGACACGGCCGGCTGATTTTTAACTGGGTCGAGGATACTGTCTCCACTTTCGAGATAAATCACTACAGCCTAATAAGTAAACGAAAGATTATACTATCGGTTTGTTCTTGGTTCTGCTGCGATATTTTTTCAATATGTAACCGAGCGCCTCGATCTTAAAGACTTTCAGTGCACCTAAAAATAGACCGACCGCAAGAAGAGATATCAATGTCAGGAGACCTGTTCTTAAAAAGAAGCTATCGACAAGACTAGTCGCTGCGATCTTGTCCCAGCTTATCTTCAACGTCCAGCCCAGCAGCACGGCCAATCCTATTCCTATTGTGAAAATTCGCAGGTTCTTCCAATGATGTTTAGCTTCTAAATAGCGGGAAAACAACAGATACATTAAGACCGCATTCAACGAGTACCCAATCGCCAGCGCCAAGGCTAATCCCTTTATCCCCATTGAGCCCACCAGCGCAAAATCGGCGGCAATAATAACGGAGACAGAAATGATGGTCGTGATCATCGGGGTTCGTGTGTCGCCGTGTGCGTTAAACCCTCGGCTGATTACAATATAAAGCGTCTGGCTGCCTATGGCGATAAAATAGAGTCCGATCAATTCTGCTGTCCGCACTGAATCAGCGTACTCGAACGATCCCCGTTCAAGTATCGTACGGACTCCCGGCAAAGCTAACCCGACCATGACACTACCGGCAATAGCCATCAAAAGGATGACAGCCTGGAGGGTCAGCGAGAATTGTCGGGCAAATTCCTGCCGCTTATTGCTCTGAGCTAATGATGAAAATACAGGAAATAGGACATTAAGGAAAATGGCGATAATAAAATCGGCAAACATCTTTACCAGACGCAATGCGTACCCTTGAGAGGACAACGATCCTTCAGGCAGATGCGAGGCCAATGCGCGATCGACAAAAAGCTGAACTTGTTCTACAGAAACAGCCAGGTAGAGCGGTAATAGCATCCAGATATATTGCCTGAGTCCCGGATCTTTCCAGTCAAAAGCGGGTTTGGTCAGTTCGGCGCGTTTCGGCAGAGTGATAAATAGGGTTAAAAAATAAGCTAAATAGCCCAGCGCAATCCCGGATGCCAAAGATATTACACCAACCCGCGACCCGAAAAAAACTATCGATATAATAATAAACATATTGAATGTCAGAGGTGCGAATGCGACCGCATTATAACGGAAGAAGCAGGTGTGCAGACTACTATAATACTTGTGTAGAATAATACCGGCGCCTCCAACCGAGAAACAGCGCAGCAACAAAATTGATAATTTTCGCGCTTCAGCATCAAATCCCGGTGCCATCCAAGTAGTAACGACATCTGCAAAAAACAAAAGCAGTACCGAAACGACGACCGCCAGGATCGTCATTAATGTAGATATCACTCGAACAGAGTGATAAGCGGCTGCATCGCCTTCTTTGTTCTTACGCTGGAAAAAGGTGGGAACGATGGGGATACTGATCTGTTCAGCGAAAAACATCCGCAGGCTGGTGACGGCTGTCAGCGAGAGGTTGAAACTGTCCATCACCCAGCCGGCGCCGAAGAGCGATGCGGTCAGGATTTCACGAACCAACCCTAATATTCGGCTGGGAATCCGGCCCAGAATCAGAACACCAATGCCGCGCAGCACCGATTGAGGCTTCTTATCTACCATAATCTCTTGCCGCGCGATGGCTCAGTTGATCCTGGAAGGCTAAAGAGATCAGGACGAAAAGATTTTTATAAAGATGCCCATGCTGAAAAGCTAGCTCAGTTTCGAAAATACTGCGTATAAAAGCGGCGAAAACAACACCCGTCAGGGCGACAAGCGCAGGAAAGAGAAGTGTGCCTTTCAGTTGTGACCACAATTTCCACGAACGATAGAAAAACAGTAACATGATCGACAGCGAAATGAGTGCCCCCAGGACACCGATCTCAACAGCAACCTGCAGGTACAGGTTATGAGTAGATGGCATGTCTGCGTTGATCACTGCACCATTTCGCATAAATGGTGAAATCAGAACGAAACGTTCCTGTAGATTAGCAGGGCCTAATCCGAACAATGGATCGTGCATAATCGCCATGAATGACATTCGCCAGAGTTGTTCCCTGCCAGTCAAACCCGATTTCAGTCTAAGTACTCCCTCAAGAATATCATAGTATAGAGGCAGAGTCACCATCGCAATGATTCCCAGCACGACACTGCCGATTAATAACCTGCGCCGCCAGTCAGCATGTGTCCAGAGGATAAACAATGTCGCACCGAACAACCCCAATATCACGGACCTGGACATATTGATGACTACAATCGCCGATACCACAACCAATGCCGCGCCGAACCACATCTGATCGCGCCACGTTAACGGCTTATGTACAAAGTATGCGATCAGAATCGGTATAGCGATCAGAGATGGATAAGGCCACAAGTTAGCATTGACACCCAACACCATCGGGCGTAAGAAACCGAAAATAAATCCTGCAAGCGCTGCTTGCGGTGTCCCATAAAGGAAGAAAACCATAAAAGCGAGGGAGTTTAATGCTGCAGCAATAATAAACGCCTTTAAAATTCTATCTAAATCATACTCAGTTGAACTCTGAACGATGAGCCAATAAACTGGGATAGTTGCCATGGTCTGCAGCATATAGCTTAATGCATGTTCGTTCATCGGATTGGCAAATAATGAGATGATTAATACGATATTATACATACAGAGCAGAGGTATATAGGAGGTTTTTACCCAATGCTTCTTCCAATCGGCTTTCCAGCCATCAATTATTAATAAACCCATCAACCCAAATACCCAGACCAGAGCAAACCAGTTCTTATAATCGACTAACCCAACGATTGCCGGAATAAGCGGAGATATGAGTGGGTAAAAGAAATAAAGGGTATCTGCCAAAGGAGGTCTAAATTTAAGGAGTAGCCCTGTAAAAAGGACAAATCCCCAAATGCCCGCGGGGATGAATGCTGATATGGAGGTGGTCAGGGATAGGATTGTTGCCGCACCCGCCATTAGTATTAACGGGATATAGAGACACATAAGAGGAGAGGAAGAATGTCTAAGTTGTGACGGCATCATAGCAACAGTGAAGTGAAGTCAGATAAGAGTTAGCGTTTCTTCTGTTTAAATCCCAGTTTTTGAGCATCAGCCTTCAGCTTTGTTTCGATCTCCTCAATCCAACGGTAGTCATCTGTCCCTTTGACAAGTTGGATATAATCGATGATGTATACGTAGATCATAGCAAAAAATAGTGCGCTGATGGCCGCCATGACCACGATCACAGCTCGCTTCGGTTTATACTTTTTGATAGGAACCTTACCATGATCGACCACGCGGAAAGAAGGCGTATCTTTCATCGCTTGCATCTTCGCTTGTTCATACTGCTGCACCAGCACCGCGTAAATCGCTTCCAGGGTCTTCACATCACGGAAAAGTCTGGTATACACCAACCCCAGTTCCGGAGCTAACTCAAGCGGCAGCATCAACGCCACGTCATCGTTCGGCTGCTTTAAATCCTGTTGTTGCTTCAATAGCTCTTGAAGTTCCAGCCGTGCACGCTTAAGTTCGGGATGACTGGGTTGAAAAATCTTTGATAACACATCGGCGGTAACTTTCGCGTTGATGATCTTTTCATTCAACTGCATCACCGACATGACAGTCCCTTCAACCTGTGCTTCAATCGCCGCAATACCGTATTTTTCCTGGAATTTCCGCAGGGAATCCTCTGCCTGTGCTAGGGTCACTCGGGTCTCATTCAGATTCTCCTCCAGGTAGTGCTTTCGCAGCCTGGCTCCCTCCCGGTTGATCTGAACATACAGGTCGTTCCATTCCTCTACCACCACATTAACCAAATCAGCCGCAAACTGGGGGTCTTTATCCAGAGCCGATAAGGCAATTGCAACAATCGTCGCCATGGCAAAGCTCTCTTCAGTTTCCAGCTCAATCTCAAGATGTTCCTCGAAAGCTTTCGCCGTCTTTTCCATGTCGTCTTTTTCATAATGGCCGACCAGATCAAGGCGGGCGTCCACGCGATCCAGCAGATTCCTGCTCTTTAAAAGAGGCACTAATGCCGCGGTGGAAACCTCGTTTGCACCGAAGACGTCCAGCATAAGACCAGCGCCAAAGGGAAACTGTGACCCTGCCTCCGCAGGAGGCAATACAATCGCGGTCGATCTGTAAGTTTTCGGAATTATCAAACTGACGATCACTGAGAGAACCGCCGTGATAAAGACAACGCGGACGATAAGCCAGCGGTTACGAAACCAGAGCAGGATGTGATCGGTTAAGCTTTTTGTTGATGATGTCATGGAGTTTATAAACTAAGACCTGATGATAACCTTTTTCTTCTGGTGCTGAAGCTTTAATTGTAAGAATATTTTATGCCAAAGTCAACTGGTTTTACGTTTGGAGTCTATCAAAAGCTCCCGCATTGTTAGAAAAAGTGATTGACTGGAAGAAAATATAGAGCTAAATTGGAAAAAATCCTGAAACACACACCATGGATCTCTTTCAAACTAAAACAATCGACGATGCGGCGAACCGCCCCCTGGCAGAACGGATGCGGCCTGCCGCGCTGGAACAGATATTGGGGCAGGATCACATCCTGGGCCCGGAAGGAACGTTGACGCGCGCGCTGGCCGAGAAGCGACTCCCCTCATCCATCTTCTGGGGAGCGCCCGGCACCGGAAAAACCACTTGCGCCCGCCTTTTAGCTGACCAATTGGAGGTTTCCCTGGTAACACTCTCAGCGGTGACCTCCGGTGTCAAAGATCTGAAGCAGATCTTGAAAAGCGCTGAACACCATCAGAAATCCGGCCGCCAGACACTGCTTTTCATCGATGAAATCCACCGTTACAACAAAGCCCAGCAGGACGCCTTACTGCATGCTGTTGAAGACGGCACCGTGATCTTCATCGGAGCCACAACAGAGAATCCTTCCTTTGAAGTCGTGGGACCTCTACTATCCCGCTGCTTAGTGGTCAAATTTGAACCCTTGGATTCCGTCGCGCTGAACACCATCATGGAAACTGCTATGCAGCAGGATTCTGAACTGCGAACATTGCAGCCACAACTTGATAAAAAAGCTCGCGAACGACTTTTTGCCCATTCCGGCGGTGACGCCCGCAGACTGCTGAACGCGCTGGACCTGGCAATCCATCTGGTTAAACCTGACAATAAAGGTTACCGTTCCATTTCTCACGACGACATCGATAAAGCCTTAGAAGGCCGCACCTTTCTTTACGATAAGCAGGGTGATGCCCACTATGATACCATTTCAGCTTTTATCAAAAGTGTCAGAGCGTCAGATCCTGATGCCGCAGTTTACTACCTGGCCCGTATGTTGGAAGCCGGAGAAGATCCGCTCTTCATCGCCCGCAGGCTGGTTATCCTGGCGTCCGAAGATATCGGCAATGCCGCGCCTAACGGTTTGGTGATCGCCACATCAGCGTTCCAGGCTGTTCACCAGATCGGCATGCCGGAAGCGAGAATTATCCTCTCGCAGGCTGCCACTTATCTGGCTTCCTGCCCGAAATCCAACGCCTCCTATATGGCTATCAATGAAGCAATGGCTGATCTGAAGAAATTAGGTCCTCAGCCGGTTCCGCTGAAACTGCGCAATCCGGTAACCAGTTTAATGAAGGACCAGAAATACGGTCAGGGTTACGAATATTCGCACGATTACGATGACGGATTTTCAGGGATGGATTGTCTCCCTGAAAAGCTGCAGAACAGACGCTATTACAAACCGAAGGAGATCGGTTTTGAGAAAACCATCAAGGAGCGGCTGGAAGAGTGGTGGCCCAAACGGCAGAAAAAAACGTGAGAAACCGCCCCATAAAAGCGATTCTGGAAAGCCCTTGAATTGATCAATTCAATTTTGTATATTTTGCGGATGTTTCATAGCGGCAAGGAATTATGAAAAATCGAACTTACTGCGGTACTCCGGATAAATCACAAATTGGACAAAATGTAATCCTCTGCGGATGGGTGCAACGCGTCAGAGATCTTGGCGGACTCTCATTTTTGGATCTGCGTGACCATACCGGGCTGGTTCAGGTCACTCCCGATCCTGATAACGCCGCGTTGTGCGATCTGATCCATTCACTTCACAATGAAGAAGTGCTGAAAATCGAAGGAACGGTCCGCTCCAGACCCGAAGGCAATGTCAATCCCAATATGACTACCGGGGATATCGAAGTATTAGCAGACACAATTGAAGTATTGAACAAAGTAAAAACGCCTCCTTATCTACCTGATGAAGCAGAAAAAGTGCAGGAAGACATCAGGCTGAAGTATCGCATGCTGCATCTCCGCACGGCAAAAATGCAGAGGAATTTCAGACTGCGGCATAAACTCTATCAATCGGTGAGACAGTATTTCGACTCACAAGGTTTCTGTGAAATCGAGACTCCATTTCTGGTCAAACCCACACCCGAAGGAGCGAGAGATTATCTGGTGCCATCGCGCCTCCACCAGGGCCGCGCTTATGCCTTGCCGCAGTCTCCTCAGATTTACAAACAGCTTTTGATGGTGGGAGGATTCGACCGCTATTTCCAGATTGTCAAATGCTTCCGCGATGAAGATTTACGCGCTGACCGCCAACCGGAGTTCACACAGATCGACGTGGAACTTTCCTTCACGGATGAAACTGAAGTGCAGGAAATCGTTGAAGGCCTGATGGTACAAGTATTCAGTGACGTGCTGGGTAGAACTATTTCCACGCCGTTTCCCCGTCTACCCTATTCAGAAGCGCTTCTGCACTACGGTTCAGACAAGCCGGATCTTCGCAATCCATTGAAAATCAAAGAGCTGACCGATATCTTCGAAGGGACGGAGTTCAGAGTCTTCTCTGGAGCAATCGAATCCGGCGGCGTGATACGTGGTTTAAATTTACCCGGCTGCGGCGATTATTCGCGCAAACGGCGAGACGAACTGATTGATAAGGTGAAATACTTCGGCTTGGGAGGATTGGTCTTTGTCATGCCAACCGAGGATGAAATTAAGTCAAATGCCGCAAAATTCCTGACCGAAGGCCAACTGAAGGCGGTCGTCGATACGATGAACGCCTCCCCGGGCGATCTAGTTGTCATCGCAGCCGATAAAAGTATGCACAACACAGCTTTTGGCTTGGGGGCTTTGCGAAACTGGGCAGGTAAAGAATTAAACTTGATTGATGAGAGTCTGTTCGCACACTGTTGGGTCACCGATTTCCCCATGTTCGAATTCAATGAAGCGATGAACCGCTTCCAAGCGGCTCACCATCCCTTTACCTCTCCGGTTGTTGAAGATTTAGAGACCTACAAGGACAGTCCCGGAGAAATTCGGTCACGAGGCTACGATCTGGTTTTAAACGGCCACGAAATTGCCGGTGGATCCATCCGTATCCACGATCGACAGGTGCAGCGCCGCGTCTTCGAACTATTGGGTTTCCCAGAGCAAGAAGCGCAGGAACGATTCGGATTCCTGCTGGACGCATTGGAGATGGGCACACCCCCGCACGGTGGTATCGCATTTGGTCTGGATCGTATGGCCATGATATTCGCCGGAGTTGACTCCATCCGTGACGTTATCGCATTCCCTAAAACCACAGCAGCATTATCATTGATGGATGGCGCGCCCACATTAACACCGGATGATCAATGGCAGGAACTGGGGTTATCATTAATCAATAAAAAGAAGTGATGCACCGTGCCCCGAGAACGAAAAAAAATCTACGATAAAAAGAAGTCCCAGAGGCGGGATAATCAGAAGCGGGAACGAATCGAGGATCCGCTGTTGAAAATCCCTGGGAGGCGAGCTGTGCAGGAACTTCTGCGACGCGGCAGCAAGCCTGAATATGTTCAAGTAGTGCTGCGCCAGAGGGGGCAGAAGGAAGATGCCCTGGCAGCAAAATGTCGTGCAGCAGGCTGGAACGTTCAGGAAGTTGAAAAAGCCGATCTGGACACAGCAGCGGAAGATCTGCCTCATCAGGGATTCATCGCGTACCTGCGCGAATTCCTATACACCTCTTTCGATGCGCTGTTAACCTCTCTGGAGGGTAACCCAGCGCCCTTACTTATCGCTTTAGACCAGGTTCAGGACGTCGGTAATTTAGGCGCCATTCTACGCACCGCCGAATGCGCAGGAGTCGTTGGCGCAATTTTACCCAGGCATCAAGCTGCTGGTATAACTTCAGCAGCGGTTCGCCGCTCCGCCGGCGCAGCGTTCCATCTGCCGGTTACCCGCGTCAACAATCTCTCCAACGCACTGGATCTGCTGCGCGAAAAAGGATTTCGCGTCTTCGGCGCGGATCAGGAAGCAACCGTTCCACTTTATCACACCGATTTAACAGGTCCCCTCGTCCTGGTCGTCGGCTCTGAAGGCCGCGGTCTGCGTCCCGGCGTTAAACGCCGCTGCGATGATCTCATCGCCATTCCCCTTCTGGGTAAGATCGACTCCTTGAATGCTTCAGCCGCAGTCGCCGTCTGCCTCTACGAAGCTGTCCGCCAGAGATCTTAATTCCACCGCTTTCCTACGATCATCTTCTTAGGAATTTAAAAAACCTATCAGAGTTTTTAAAAGCGACTGTTAATTGAGGGTAATTTTTAAATAAATATTTTGTTGTTGCTACCTGTCAAACAGCTAATTCTATTCGTATATTTATAGGGTTATCGATACTGTAATAAATTTTTACTATTTTTTTCTATTCTCTTGACTTTTGCACTTTTTTTTATTATACTATAGGTGGATGGCGACTTGCCGGGGCAGCCAAATTCGAGGAGGGGAAACTGGCAAGCGCGGCCGGAATGAAGTGATCTTAATGATCGGCCCGCATTGGGTCTTTTTTATTCAAAAATCGGGAAACAATTGTATACATTCAGCATAAATACGAATAGTCGATGTGAATTAATCTCGGTGGATCATCTGCTCACTGAGTCGATTCAGAAGAGTCACCTAAGCGAAGGCGCCTTAATCGCTTTCGTTCCTCATACAACGGCCGGTATTACCATTAATGAAAATGCCGACCCTGCTGTAAAACATGATCTATTAATTTCCCTGGAACGCAAGATTCCCTTCTCTGAAGGGTACACCCATATCGAAGGAAATTCTGCGGCTCACATAAAGACCACTTTGGTCGGGAGTTCGGTTCTTGTCCCAGTGTCAGGCGGTCGACTGCAACTGGGGACATGGCAATCAGTCTTTTTCGCCGAATTCGATGGTCCCAGAAGACGCAGCCTCTGGGTTACGACTCTATCCGGTCAACCTGATTAGCAAACCCAGCTATCATAAGACTGAAGCATTCAATGCATGATGGTATCTGATTCGGATACCTGCCGGCGCTTGAATGCAAAAGAGCTAAACTCGTTATTCATTTATATCTTAGCAAGAAAACAGAGAACCAGAACACCTAAAAAAAGAGAACACCATGAGCAACAAGCCTACGGACTTTTACTTAATTGTAAAGAAAACAAAGTTCGATGCTTTGAAAGATGGTTTAGTCCTGCTTGATGAAGATAAATTGCGTAAAATGGCTGCCTACTGGTTAGGCTCAGAAAAAGCCATGATCCACCCCGAAATGGATGTCCGAGCTGAATTGACAGATGCGCTGGGAAATACCGAACAAACAGCTCATATTTTCGACCGTCTGCCGAAGCGCAGCTATGATCTCTTCAACTACCTGCTCTCCGAAGGAGGACAGCTCTCCGCTGAAGAACTGGAAAAGAATTTCATGGGTGGTAAGGCCGAGCCAATTCGAACCCACCTTGATCCTCTGCTGCGTAGAGGTCTTGTGTGGGAATGCCGCACCACTGCCAAGGCGGCGGATACCGCCCGTTTCTTCATTCTAAACACCGCCGCAGAGTACGTTGAACTGCCCTCTTTTCTGGAAGGCAAACTGGGCACCGTTCTACCTCATCGCTCCAATGACCAGATCAAAGCATTAGCCGCAGCTTTCGGAGCAGATATCAAGAAAGTACGCACCCGCAACGATCAGATCGCCTGGCTGCGCACCGAAGTACGCAATCCCACGTGCTTCCGCCGTTTCTTCGATTCATGTGATGCAGACGAACGGAAGTTACTGAAAATATTAGCGTTGCATGATAGCGGTCTGCCCGCTGATGAACTGATTCACCAGTATTCGCTTTTCACTAACGGAGAACCAGAAACTGAATTACGCGATGCGTTTAGTCACCTGCTCGACGAACTCGGCTTGATTGATACGCATACCGAAACAATCGGTACAGGCCGCCATAAGCAATCGTTCATCATTTTCCGTCTACCCAGTGAAATCAACCTGCTGATACGCAGCAATTTCAAGCAGAAATTCAAGGATGAAATACCCCCGATAACGCTGTTCGAATCGCCCGACGAAGATTTTGCCCTGGGTTCGCGCGGCAAAGAACGCCCCACCATCTGGATCGATTTCCAGCAGCTCTTAAATCACCTGATTCGCTGCGAAGTAGGCGTCATCCGCAAAGGCGGGATGCACAAGAAAAACCTGAAACGCATCCTGGACCGCCTGGAAAGTGAAAAGGTCGATGCTTACCTCTACCTCGACTTCCTTTTCCTTTATGCGCACCATCAGGAAGTCCTTTACCCGGATAAGGAGCGTTGGGCGATCAACGTGGACCACATTCGTCCGGTACAGAGCGTTTTCTCTTTTTACCGTGACTTCTGGGCGTTCTATTACAATAATGGTTCCTGGAACGACCGCGATTCCAGCCCGTTGCAGGGTGTTATCCAGAAAGGCGACTCCGATTCGATCTTCGGATTACGGCGTGCGTTGCTGCGTCAATTAGGCGACTGCCCTGCCGGCGAATGGATTGAGATGGAATCCTTCTTCGATGAACTGTGTGACCGCGAGATGGCTTTCCGCTGCGGCGAGCCGCCGTTCGCTTCCAGCGACCCGCTGAAGGAGAAATTCCGCTTCATGAAATCGACGATGGAACGCTCCCTGCGCTGGATCGGCCTGCTGGATACAACCACAGTCCCGAATCAGCGTATCAACCTGTTCCGTCTGACTGAAATCGGTCGTTGGCTGCTCAGCAGCGGCAAAGTCGAGAGCCCATTCGAAGAGGCTACCAATGAACCGATCCTGACCATTCAGCCCAACCTGGAAATCCACGTGCCGGCGCATTATCCGTTGGTAAAGCAGCTTGAACTGGCCCGCTTCACCGATGATCAGAAGGGACGCATTATCCTCAATCGTGCCTCCGCTCGCCGCGGCTTGAACGATGGGATGGGCATCATCGAAATGCTCGATTTCCTGGCTCGTGAAAGCCAGTCTGTGCTGCCGCCTAATGCTCAGCACATGCTGGAAGAGGTGGAAGAGAAGATCAACAACATCATGATCGGCGGGGAACCGATCCGCATCGAAGTGAACAACCATTCGCTGCTGGATGAGCTGGTTCAGGGGGAATCGTTCGGTGGGTACATTCAGGAACGTTCCAGCGAACGGCGCGCTCTGCTGCACCATGACGCCGATCTGAAAAAGCTGATGGAAGAACTTCGCCTGGCGGGATATTCGCCGCGCTGGATGTAAGTTATTGCAATTAGCAGTTGGCACATCTAACGCCTCGAGAGATCGGGGCGTTTTTGCTTAACGCACCGCCTTTGGCGATGTCATTCCTGCGAACGAAGTGGCGAAGCCATTCCTACATAAGAATCCAGCGAAGTCGATAATACACAGTCATTGCGATCCCGTCCGGACGGGAGAAGCGCCATAGGCATCAGGCTAACGCCTGACAATCTTCGCGTCCTCAAGCAGTCATTGCGAGGAAAAGCGCAGGCGAAGTCTGAGCGATCCGAAGCAATCTTCGCGTCCTGCCGCGATCCTTAGAATCCCCGAAATCCCTTAATCAGTCTTACTGGTAGACTGCGCTGTGCTTAGTCAACCCTACACATAGCGAATCCTCAAAATCCGTGCAATCCGTGGTCAAGACATTTTTCCATTTTCCGTCTTCCATTTTTCCATCTTTCAATAAATCCACGACAAATCTGTCATCCCACCAAAAAATCCCCGCACGAAGCGATGACAGATCTGGCGGACACAAAACATTGGCGGACAAATTTGGCATAAAAAAAGTGTCAGATTCTGGGCTTCGCCAGAATGACACTTTTTAACTGACTGCTGAATGCTGACAATCACTTCCCCAGGAAATAAGAAAGCAGGATGCCTGCCGCCGTCGCTGATCCGATGACGCCTGAAACGTTGGGCCCCATGGCATGCATCATGAGGTAGTTATCCGGGTCGAATTGCCGACCCAGATGATGCACCACTCGAGCGCTATCCGGAACTGCCGAAACCCCCGCCGCTCCAATCAACGGATTGATTTTATCACCTTCACGCAAAAACAGGTTCATGAACTTGGCGAACAGCACACCACCCGCCGTCGCAATGATGAAACTGACAGCGCCCAGCGTGAAGATTAAAATCGATTGTGAGGTCAGAAAGTACTGCGCCTGAGTGGAAGCTCCTACCGTCAGCCCTAACAGGATCGTCACGATATCGATGAGCGATGTACCTGCGGTTTTCGCCAGCCTTTCTGTGACTCCCGATTCCTTCAAAATGTTGCCGAAGAAGAGCATTCCCAAGAGCGGCAGCGCGCCCGGCGCGATAAAGGTGGTGGTCAGCAGACCGATGATCGGAAAGATGATCTTTTCCTTGCGGGGAACGCTGCGCGAAGGCTTCATGCGGATCAATCGCTCCTGCGGCGTCGTCAGCAGTTTCATGACTGGGGGTTGTAAGACTGGTACGAGAGCCATGTAGGAGTACGCCGCAATCGCGATGGCTCCCATCAGGTGCGGAGCCAGCTTCGATGAGGTGAAGATGGCTGTGGGGCCGTCCGCTCCGCCGATAATGCCGATGGCGGCAGCCTCTTCAGGTGAAAATCCCAGCGCCAACGCGCCCAACAGCGTCAGGAAAATACCCACCTGAGCGGCTGCGCCCAAGAGCATCAGTTTGGGATTGGACAGTAAGGCTGAAAAATCGGTAATCGCGCCGATTCCTAAGAATATCAGAGGCGGATAAATACCTTGGGTAACTCCAAAGTAGAGGTAGTTCAGCACGGATCCCGACTCGTAGATTCCGATCCTCAGATTGGCATCGATGGCGTAGGGGATGTTGCCTAACAGAATGCCGAAACCAATGGGCACCAGCAGTAGAGGTTCGTACTCCTTTTTGATCGCCAGATAGAGGAAAAACAGTCCGACGGCTATCATCAGGAGATTCTTCCAAAGGTCTGGTTGAACGAAAGCGGTATAGGAAAGAAATTTAGTCAGGATTTCCATGATTTGCTCCGAGATCGAATCGTCACTTAACCTGCCGGTGTGATGGCTACCAGTTCTGCGCCTTCGAGGATCGACTCACCCTCCTTGACGAGCACTTTTGCGATCGTGCCGTCCATGGTCGCGGCGATGGTATTTTCCATCTTCATCGCTTCCATGACCAGAACAGGATCACCGATCTTAACGGCATCGCCTTCCTTTACCTTCAGTTTCAGCACCAAACCGGGGAGCGGCGATTTGACGATATTGGCCCCTTTCGCATCCGTGGGTTTGGCAGTGATGGGGGTGCCTCCACCTGGAACTGTTACCGGGCGGGTAATCTTAGGAGTCGGTTTAGCGGAAAGCTGACGCTTGGTCGGTTCCAGGAAAGCTTTGTATTGCTCACCATTGACTTCAATGACGATTTCGCTCTCGTCACGACGAATCACTTTCGTTTCATAGTCGTGACCATATATTTTGAATTTGTAGATATGCATCGTTTACTCCGGTAAAGCTAACCGTTTTTCTTAACTTTCCTGGGTGTACGGTGCTGCCAGGATTGCCAGGGCGGCTGCAGATTATTCATCCACCAGTTGCTGTAGGGTTTGGACAGCGAGTGCAAAGTCAACACCAGCGATTCGTTATCGTGAATCTGTTCGTCTTCCAGAATCAGGGTGAGGGCGAGGGCGGCAATCACTCCTGCAGGGACGTCATCGGTTTTTTTCGATGAAACTGAGCCTTTAGCGCTCTCTTGCGAGGCTTTCAGACTCCTGTCGTGGAACCAGCCAATCGTCGCTTTCAATCCCTTCATCAGGAACATCAACAGAACCAGCGCCGCGAATACGACCAGCATCCCGACCAGCATCAGGCTGAAACCGTTTCCTGCGATGATAGCTGAGAAATTTGGCACGATAACTCCTTGTTATAGTGGGATACAACCATGTTTTCGGGGAAGATTGCTGTCTCTTTTACCCGCAAGTGACACCAAGCCGCGGATGACACGAAACCTTGTATTTCGCGGCTCAATGACATCATCGATGAAGCCTAATTTCGCCGCGTTATAGGGATTGGCGAATTTATCGCGGTATTCTTTCTCTTTTTCAGCCAGGAACTTATCTCGTTGTTCGGGCTCCATAGCATCAAGCTCTTTGCCGTACAGTACTTCCACCGCTCCGCGCGGCCCCATCACTGCGATTTCAGCCATAGGCCAGGCGTAATTCAGATCGCCGCGCAGATGCTTAGATCCCATGACGTCATAAGCGCCGCCGTACGCTTTGCGGGTGATGATCGTAATCTTGGGGACGGTGGCTTCCGCGTAGGCATAGAGCAATTTAGCGCCGTCCAGAATGATACCCGCATATTCCTGAGCTGTCCCGGGCATAAATCCGGGGACGTCCACAAGCGTGACGATGGGAATGTTGAAAGCGTCACAGAAACGGATGAACATGGCGGCTTTGCGCGATGCTTTAATATCCAGAACGCCAGCCAGATGCGATGGCTGGTTGGCGATGATGCCAGCGGATCGACCATTGAAGCGGGCGAAACAGCAGATGATGTTCGACGCCCAGTTTCTGCGGATTTCCAGGAAATCACCGTGATCTACGACTGAGGCAATGACCTGCTTCATATCATAAGGCAGGTTGGGATCAGAAGGGATGATGTAGTTCAGGTCATCTTCGAGGCGATCAATGGGATCATCGCAGGAAACCAGCGGCGGCTCTTCCATGTTGTTCTGCGGCAGAAAGGTGATCAGCTTGCGGATGAGATCGAAAGCATCATCTTCGTCCTCCGCCGCGAAATGCGATACACCGCTTTTGGTGGTATGGATTTCAGCGCCGCCTAATTGATCGACGGTGACATCCTCATGCGTCACTGTTTTCACGACTCGCGGCCCGGTGACGAACATGTAGCTGGTGCCCTTGGTCATAATCGTAAAATCCGTGATAGCGGGGCTGTAGACAGCGCCGCCAGCGCAGGGGCCCAGGATGGCCGATATCTGGGGGATAATGCCAGAAGCTGAGACATTCCGAAGGAAGATATCAGCATACCCAGCCAGAGATAAGACACCCTCCTGAATGCGCGCTCCGCCGGAATCATTCAGACCGATCATCGGCATGCCGACTTTGATGGCGAAATCCATCACCTTGCAGATCTTTTTAGCAAACATTTCACCCAGCGACCCGCCGAAAACGGTGAAATCCTGGGAGAAAAGCGCCACCTGCCTGCCGTTGATCGTGGCATGACCGGTGACAACGCCATCAGACAGGTATTCAGGATCATCCAATCCGAACCCCGATTCCCGATGGGTCACGAACATGTCAAATTCTTCAAAGGAACCTTCATCCACCAGACGCATGATTCGTTCGCGGGCGGTGTACTTGCCCTTTTTATGCTGCGTTTCGATGCGTTTGTCACCGCCGCCCTTGCGAGCGGCTTCGCGGAGCTTCTGCAGCTCCTGCAGTTTTCGTTCTATTTCTTCCATGCTGATCCTATCAGTTAGATCAACTGTTATATTCGTAACATCGACATTAGATAAACAGCAAGAACTTACACAGATTCCCTTTTAAAATCAACCATTTTTCTTATCATTTATTACTTTTCCTGTCGACTGCGGAGAGTCAACAGTACAATGAATTTATCATGAAACCACCAACATATTTTTTAGTTTATTTATGGTAGCTGGAGGCTGGTGACAGGCAATTTTTTGAACCACTGATCCGCCAGCCCGCCTGAGGCGGATAAAAGGCGGACAACTTCATGCGGATGGCAGCGTCGGGTTCCGCCATAGGCGCTCCTTCGGAGGGAGAACCCGACCTACGGGGCTGTTGGCTATTGGCTGTTAGCAATTAGCTTAGAACGCCCCGATTCTTCGGGGATTCTTGCTCAACACAGCACCTTCGGCGCTGATAAAGGATTAGCAGGGGGAAGCACCCCCTGCCTACATTTTCAGTCATAAAAAAACGCCCCGAAAATTCGGGGCGTTTGCCATTTTCTGGCGGAGAGCCTCCGGCTCTCAATTCATTTTAGCCTCACGTAAAGCGGCCGGGATAGGGAGAACCGCATCCTCCACCGCTGCTGCCAGCAGACATCCCACTCGAAGAAAAGAGCGAGACCTTACGGGCTGGCCGACGGCTTTTACAATCCGGACAGGCGATCTGTTCATCGCGGTCGGAATGCTTGCGCAATTCATCGAAATCAGAATCGCAATCAGGGCAGTGATATTCGAATAAGGGCATCGATCCTCAAGACGTTAATTTCTCTCTTTTCAAGTTAGATGCAGAAGTGATGAAAAGGATGCTTCAGATTTATCATTATTTGGGAAACTCAGTTATACCGTATCCTTCCCATTCAGAGTTGGGGACTCGGTATACCACCGAATAGCCTTCACCATCCGGCATGGCCGTGCGGCTGACCGCTTCAATCATCATCACTTTATCTCCATCGACATAGTACTTGATCGTCCATTCGCGTTCCACGTCTGGCATGATGGAGACCAGACCTGTTTCACGCAGTGTTGCCAGACCTTTGGGAAAATAGCCGCGTTCCTGGTGATAGGCGTTCAAGCCGTCTGCGATATCGCTCAGTGTGGATTGCACCCGTTGTGATCGCAGGGCAACTGCCGGATCGTTCTTACGTGTTCCTGCACACCCAAGTAGGAGAGCAGCTAACAGAACTAAAGATCCAAATCTACCGATAGTTTTTATTCTATACCGCATCATAACCTCTTTGATCAGCCGAACTTTGCTCTATCTAATTAAATCAACGAGATTGACAGGTGGTTAGATCCCAGATTGGAGAAGAAAAATGGCAGGCGATAAAACTGAAGGCTACTTTTCCTTGCGCTGCAAGACCTTGCGGCCGTAAGGTCCCAGCAGATGAAAGACGACCGCCATCAAGCCGCGTTTGGGAGGCACATAGGAATAGAGCTTGTCCTTGAAAATCGCATCTCGGATCGCTAATGACACATCGGCTGCGCCGGCTTTGCGACGGGGCAGTGTTCCTTTCCAGATACCAGCCTGGAAGAACTCGGTTTCGGTAGGTCCCGGATTGACACAGTGGATGGTCACGCCGGTTTTGTGCAGTTCGTAGGCTATCGATTCGGTCAAGGCGCAAAGGGCAAATTTGGTGGCACAGTAGGAGGCCATATTGGGCATGGCAACCTTGCCCGCTCCCGAAGACACATTGACGATACTCCCTGAGTTCCGTTTCAGCATTTCCGGTAAAAAGGCGTGAATCAAATGGGCTGCGGCCAGGTAATTGACTTCCATCATGCGGTAGACGTCAGCGATGCTCTCCTCGGTGAATAGCTGATAGTTGCCAAATCCTGCGTTGTTAATCAGAATGTCCGGAATACCGTGGGAAGTAATCACTTGTTCAATCAATCGATCACGAGCCGTCCGGTCAGATAGATCACACTGAAATGTAAACACTTGAGCATTTCGCAGAGATGCCTCATCGGCAGTTTCGGCCAGCTCGCGGGATCTTCTGGCTGCCAGCAGAAGTTTAGCGCCCTCATCGGCAAAATCGAGCGCCGTTTGTCTGCCGATACCGGCAGACGCTCCAGTGATTAGAACTAATTTGTTTAAGAAGGGATTCAAGGCGGGATCAGGTGATTTTAACTAACCATTCAACCAAGGGCCTAAGCCGCTGAAAGTCGCTTTCAAAGCTGACGCTTTTACCGCAAAATTCAGAGCTTTCATGGTCTTGCCAGTCATCAACATATAACTGACAAAGGCGGCAGAAAAAACGTCTCCGCATCCGGTTGAGTCTATAACTGTGTGTAAAGGGAAGGGTTCAATTTCTTCCTTCAGAATACATTGATCATCATTGTGGAAATATAGCGCTCCGGCTTCACCGCGAGTTACTATTACACCCAGGGTTCCGTGTTCCAGCAGCCAGTCGGCGGCTTTCACCAGGCCTGAAATCGAGGTGCTGGTTTCACCTGTTAAGCTGGTGCATTCGTTCCAGCTTAGCTGCACGTATTCGATTCCTTCCAACCAGTCCTGCCAGTCGTGCAATCCGCGCAGACGGCGTTGATTACGGGCGTCAGGATCGCTTAGAGTAAGGCTATGGACGTCAACCAGAATCGGTTTAAGGTATGCCCTGCGGATTTTTCGCAGCGTCTCCTGGGTGATATCCCGACCGGAGCTGAAGTTGACAATCAGGAAATCGAGATCGTCTAAGTGCTTGGCGATATGATCGAAAGGAACTGGCGGCAAGCTCAGATCGGCAGTTTCTTCTTTGTCTTCATGGCTGTGACATTTCAGAATAACGCGATTCTGGCGTTGCGCCACATGATGCAGTGCGTTCTGGTCAATACTGGTAAACTTGCGCAGGAGAGCTGGGAACGTTTCACGGCAGTCCGCTCCCACACAGCAGATCGGCTTTATGGCGCCTTTGTGGCCCAGATAGTGGTTAAGCGTCAGCAGATTATAGACAATTCCGCCCCAAGCTTTAACGACAGCTCCGGAGGGCAGCACCAGTTTGTCTTTATTCGCTGTACCGATAACACCAACCTTCATCTCGTCAGCCTCAACACTTAGGATCTTCCCTTTGGGAAAAATTACAGCAAGTTAATTCCACACTCTTTCGCGCCAGGTGGGCGCAATGAATATGGCGCTTTCATCATTTGGCATATCTGGATCTGTCAGGGGCTCCGCTTTTTTTCGGAAAATCACTTTTTCTGCGGCCTCATGGTGGAAATTCTTCACCAGCATGCGGTTGAAATCTCGGTTAGCGTTTAACCCTGATAAAAACGCCAGTGTCAACCAGGCGATAGTTGTCAGAGCGACTGTGTTGACAGATCCAAGACTAAAGGTAATACTAATTGAAATGGTTAAGCTTAAAAGAGAAATCAGAAGTAATAATTTTCTTAGACCGCGGCGCGGCATATTATTTTTCAAGTACCAAGCACCGCCGAACAGGAAAGCATTGAAATTAAAGCGGGGAACGCGGATGTGGCTCAACATATTCCGTCTGTCAGCGGCTGCCGCTTCTTTAGTCGATTTAAACGCTGCGTTGCCGCCCATATCGAAACAATCAACGTCGCTGATAGGAACCCATTCAAAACTAGCGTCATTTTTCACCAGCAGATGGTCCGTGGGCAGGATTCTGCCCGCCTTCAGGCTGCTCAGGAAAATGGTTGGGTTGGGAAGCAGAAAAACTACTTCACCCCGCCGCACGAATAAGGGTCCCACAACTCAAGCCTCGCGTCTTTCAGGGAAGGACGAAAACAACGGTTACCAAGCAGTAGAACTAACTCGGAGCGTCGCATGTAATTCGAATATACACCTCCTTACAATTTAATGCAAGGGGAAAATGGAACTTTCAGAGGCGAGGCACAAAAAATCAGGGTAGGGTTAGGAATGCAGTAGAAAGTATGTGAGTTGTTTCACAATGTTATGAAAAAACATGGTTCTTTAGATTGGTTTGATCAACCGCGGTCACGGCGTTTCTGCTCGCGGCGGTCTCCGACATCGCGGCGTTCCTGGCGTGTTTCCAGGATATGGTTCATCAGAAGGGTACCTTCGGGTGAACGATCCCGACGCTCACCAATGCGTCGTTCACCTTCACGTCTGTCGATAAACACTTTCCCCATAATCAGCCTCCTGGTCTTCTACAGAGGTTCAACATGGCGGTACAGTGCAGAGCTATTCTGCAAAGTAATAAATAATCTCATACTTGTCAAGTCTTAATTAATCACAATATGTTAAAAAGGTAGTTCAACAATTTATGAACCAATTCATGCAATCCGGTGAAGTTTTTGCCTGCCTTGCGGTAGAATAAGAAGGCAGTGGTCACTAAGGAATCACTGCCTTCAAGATTTCAATCTGCCGCTCCTATCCGAGGTAGGATCTAAGTGTCTTGGAGCGGCTGGTATGACGCAGCCGGCGGATCGCTTTTTCCTTGATCTGACGCACACGCTCACGGGTCAGGTTGAATTTTTCGCCGATCTCTTCAAGGGTTAAGGGGTGCTCACGATTTAACCCAAAGTACAGTCTGACAACTTCAGCCTCACGGCGCGACAGAGTCTGCAACGCTCGTTCGATCTCATTTTTCAATGATTCTGCCATCAAACCATGATCCGGCGAGGGAGAGCGATCATTGTGCAGAATATCCAGCAGCCGGTTGTCTTCCCCCTGGTTAAAGGGTGCATCCATGGAAAGGTGGCGGCCGGACATTTTCAATGTATCTGTCACCTCGAAGGCCGTCATATCGAGCTGTTCGGCGATCTCTTCGGGGGACGGTTCGCGTTCGAATTCCTGCTCCAGGTTGCTGAAAGCCTTGCCGATTTTGTTCAGAGCGCCGACGCGATTAAGAGGCAGACGCACCACACGCGACTGTTCCGCCAGCGCCTGGAGGATGGATTGACGAATCCACCAGACGGCATAGCTGATGAACTTAAATCCGCGCGTTTCATCGAAGCGTTTTGCCGCTTTGATCAAACCCAGATTGCCTTCATTGATCAGGTCGCCCAGCGACAGGCCCTGATTCTGATACTGCTTGGCAACACTGACAACAAAGCGCAGGTTTGCTTTGGTCAGTTTTTCCAACGCGATCTGGTTTCCAGCTTTTATCAACTGGGCCAGATTAATCTCTTC
>JAHJDJ010000166.1 GCA_018812585.1 bacterium | reverse complement strand
CATCTACCTGACTCGAATCGATCAGAATGGATCGCATGTCTGGGGAGAAGAAGAAGTATTGATTTGTGATGCGCAGAATATACGTAACGACCTCGCGATAACCCATGATGGTCAAGGCGGGGCCTATCTTGCCTGGCGCGACCATCGACCACCATTCGGTTTCGGCAGCGTCTTCATGCAATATGTCAATTCTGAAGGGATAGTCCAATGGCAGCCCAATGGGGTGTTTATGTATAACTATTCACCCTGGATCGTTCAGTTGATTCCAGACAGTGAAGGGGGCGCCTTGCTGCACACCGGAGCGGGTACTTACAATCACGTTTACCGGGTTAATTCGCAGGGTGAGACACTGTGGCATATAACTGGTTACAGTTGGGGAAAACCCGCGCACATCGTGGAGGGTGAAAACGGTTATTTCTATCTGGTCTGCTTTAACGATGACTGGCGGGCCGTCTATGCGCAGATGATCGACCGCAACGGACAGGCTTATTGGGGTGTAGAACGCTTCGGAGTGCTGCTAGCCGGGGTTGGTATGGAACAACTAAGACTTCATTGGAAATTCGGCAGTTGTTACCAGGATGCCAAGCTCTATGTGTGTTTTGAAGTCCATGATGGCAGTCTACAAAATGCACGAGTCTATTCTCAGTGTATCGGCACCACGGGGCAAATGCTGTGGGGGGGAGATTGGGGTCTCTATACAGCTTACCACCCCTCATATTTTCAGGATATGTTTCCCATCCCAGACAATGAAGGAGGAATTTACACGCTGCTTTGGATAAACGGTTGGAACGATATCTATGGTAAACATATTGCTGCAGATGGAACTCTGGGAAGTGTAATACCAGTCAAGATAAAACCGCCGAAGTATTCAAAAGGATTCAGTTCCAATATGACTGGCCTGCAATACAATATGGAAGAAGCAGGACCCGTGAAGATAGAACTTTACAATTTACTGGGGCAAAAAGTGCAGACCATCAGCGAGGGTTTTCGTCAAGCGGGGTCGTATTCGATTCGGCTGGATGAACGCAATCTGGCATCGGGGGTCTATCTCGCACGGCTGCAGGTGGGAGCGTCGGGGTCAGGGGCAACCCCGACTACGGAAGTGGTGAAGATTGCGGTGGTGAGGTAGTCCGTAGCAGTCATTGCGAGCGAAGCGAAGCAATCTCATCCAAATAATGATTCCTTTCGGTGAATGAGATCACTTCGTCGTTCATCGACAAGTCGCTGAACTTCCTCGTGATGACCCTGTTCTATCAGCTCCCCTAACTATGTCAGCAGCCGGGGGCTGGTCCGCCTTTTATCCGCCTCGGGCAGGCTGGCAGGTTTTACACTCCCGGAACAGCGCAGTCATCCTGAATCCCACTTTAGTGGTATGAAGGATCTCACTTTTCAATTTTTCATTTTCCATTCTCCATTTTTCCATCTTTCCATTCTTCCATTTCAGAATCCCAACACCCTCACTAAACCCCCCGTAGCTTGTCCAGATGTCTCCTGTGCGGCACAAGCCTTTTGGGAAAACTGTGAATATCCGCTGAACTAACTGAATGTTTGATATCTCAACGATTTACATTCATTTCTTGACATATATCATTTTTTTTATTATATTGTTAAGTTCATTTGTGAGTTCTGCATTGGCGTAAAATTATCAAAGTTGAGTTTGTGCAAAAATGAGTCAAAAGACAGATTCAGTTCATATTTTGGGCATTTCCGCCTACTACCACGATTCCGCGGCATGTTTGCTGCGTGATGGTGACATAGTAGCTGCAGCTCAGGAAGAACGATTTACGCGTAAAAAACATGATCACTGTTTTCCCGCTGAAGCAATTAATTATTGCCTTGAAGAAGCAGGAATCACAGTCGATCAACTTGACTATGTCACTTTTTACGATAAGCCGTTAATCAAGTTCGAACGTCTGCTGGAAACTTACTTAGCTTATGCGCCTGTGGGCTTTCCCAGCTTTTTGATGGCGATGCCACTCTGGCTTAAGCAGAAGTTGTTCATGCGGGAAACAATCCGAAAAGAGCTTGGTTTTGAAGGTGAAATTCTGTTCTCCGAACACCACGAATCTCACGCTGCTTCTGCTTTTTTCCCCAGTCCCTTCGAGGAAGCAGCTATCTTGACATTAGACGGCGTCGGGGAATGGGCTACCAGCTCGATGGGAATAGGCCGACATAATCGCGTGCAGCTTATAAAAGAGATTCACTTTCCGCATTCTCTGGGTCTGCTTTATTCAGCTTTTACTTACTATACCGGATTTAAAGTCAATTCCGGTGAGTATAAAATTATGGGTTTGGCCCCCTATGGCGAACCCAAATATGTGCAGACTATCTACGATGAACTGGTCGATCTGCGTGAGGACGGCTCCTTCAGGTTGAATATGAAGTATTTCAACTACTGTGCAGGCCTGACCATGACCAATGATCGCTTTGCGAAACTGTTCGGTGGTCCTGCACGTCAGCAGGAATCGCAGTTGACACAAAAGGAGATGGATCTGGCGCGGTCGGTGCAAGTCGTCACCGAAGAAATTATGATGCGTATGGCTAATACCGCCTTCAAGGAGACCGGATTACCGAATCTGGTCATGGCAGGCGGCGTCGCGCTGAACTGTGTCGGGAACGGTAAAGTGCTGCGTGAAGGTCCGTTTAAAAATATCTGGATTCAACCCGCCGCGGGAGACGCCGGCGGCGCCTTAGGCTGCGCTATGACCGCCTGGCACCATTATCTGGATAAACCGAGACACCTTAACGGCACGCGCGACCTGCAGAAAGCTTCACGCCTGGGACCGGAATTCTCAGACGACCAGATCGAAGCATTCTTGAAAGAGCACAACTTCCCGGCGAAAAAACTCCCTCGCGAAAGCATTCCCGGCGAAGTCGCTGACCTGATCGAAAACGGCCACGTCATCGGTTGGTTTCAGGGCCGTATGGAATATGGGCCTCGTGCCTTGGGATCAAGATCGATCATTGGGGACGCGCGCAGCCGTGAGATGCAGTCGATCATGAATCTGAAGATCAAATATCGTGAATCCTTCCGTCCTTTTGCCCCAACTGTGATGGAAGATAAGGCGCCTGAAATCTTCGAGATCGACCGACCCAGCCCCTACATGCTGCTGGTTGCCAACGTGCGCCCCGAACGTCGTATCCCCATGACAGACGAACAAGAGAAACTTTTCGGTATCGATAAACTGAATGTGCCCCGTTCGGACGTCCCCGCCATCACACACGTTGACTATTCTGCACGTTTGCAGACGGTCAACCGTGAAGAGAACGATATTTACTATGATATGATTAAAGCGTTCTATGAAAAATCCGGCTGTCCGGTCATCATTAACACCTCTTTCAATGTTCGGGGTGAACCCATTGTCTGCACCCCCAAAGATGCCTACACCTGCTTCATGCGCACCGAAATGGAGTACCTGGTGATGGAATCATGGATTTTAAATAAAAAAGAACAGCCGCCTTTAAAGGACGATGTGGACTGGATGAAAGAATTTGAACTGGATTAATGGCTTGAAAATGATAAAATCAAAAATCACAAATAAAGAAATTCGCCAGTGGGCGTGGGTCTTAGCCGCTGTTATGACCATCGTTGGTTTGATCCAGTATTTTGGCTGGGGGCATATTCAGACAGCTACCGGATTCTGGATAGCGGCTGGCTTCTTCTTAGTCATCGGGACCTTGATACCCGTCGTTCTCAAGCCGGTTTACAAAGGCTGGTTGGTTCTTGCCGCCGGTCTGGCGTGGTTCAATACCCGCTTGATTCTGAGCATCGTCTTCTTCTTGATTTTCGCACCGGCAGGATTGGTGTTGAGATTATTCCGCGTTGATCTGATTAAGCAGCGTTGGAATGCCAAGGCGGAAAGCTATTGGATTGATCGTTCCGATCAAGCCTTCGACCGTGACCGTTACGAGAACCAGTATTAACTTCCAGGAGGATTTATCATGGCAGGAAAATCTACGTTCGGTGAGCTTTGGGGGTTTTTGAAGGTCAGGAAAAAATGGTGGCTGGCGCCTATCATCATCATGATGTTATTCGTCGGAGCGCTTCTGGTCTTTGCACAGACTTCAGCCCTGGCGCCATTCATTTACGCCATTTTCTAAATAGCCTCGCCTTCTAAAGCGACTTATATCATACAAAAAAAAGAACCGGTTCAGTTTTATTTTCATAAAACAGTGAATCGGTTTTATTTTCGCGGGAGAAAAAAACGAATTGACGAGTTTAAAGACGTTGAAAGACCAAGACCTCGCAGCTCTCTGTCGTATAATATGAAATGATCTGCGTGAGAGGTCTTGACAAAGCAGGAAAAATTGATTACATTACAGGGTTACGACCATGCTTAACGAAAACAACACCACTCTGAAAAAATTCAGCGCTCTCGTCGTTCTGGCGGTCACTTTTACTCTGTTGGGCATCCTGTTTGCATCCAGAATGGAATGGACCCCGCAGTCCAGCGCAGAGCCCGATTCTGGAATCAGTGAAGCGCTTCAATCTTCTGGTTTAATCAACGAACAAGGCGAAAGCCCCTTCGTTGCTGTCGCTCAGAAAGTGAAGCCCTCCGTCGTCAATATCGTTGCCAAGAAACAGTCCAAGGGAAAATCCCGGGAATCTTTCGATTTCGGTCCCTTCCGTGATTTCTTCCCCCCCGACATGTTTCCGGAAAATCCGCACGGCACCACCTCTGGCGGCTCTGGTATCATCGTGGATCAGCATGGATTTATTCTGACCAACAACCACGTCGTTGAAGACGCCACAGAAATCACCGTCAAGGATGCCGACGGACATGAATATAAAGCAGAGGTAATTGGCACTGATCCACAAACAGACTTGGCTGTCATCAAAATAGAGGATGGTAAGTTCAAACCTCATCAAGTCGCGGAATTTGGTGATTCCGATGCTATCAAGGTGGGGGATTGGGCAATTGCCATCGGCAATCCTTATGGCTTGGATTTTACGGTCACCGTAGGAGTCATCTCCGCCAAAGGCAGATCCAACCTGGCTATCGCTGGAGGCGGTCCAGTTTACCAGAACTTCATCCAGACTGACGCCTCGATTAACTTCGGCAATTCAGGCGGCCCTTTGATTGACGTGCGCGGCCGTGTCGTGGGTGTCAATACCGCTATCAATGCGCAGGCTCAAGGTATCGGTTTCGCCATACCGATTAAATTGGCGAAGAATATCTACGAGCAGCTCCGTACAGATGGGGAGGTGGTGCGCGGTTATCTTGGCATGGTTCCACGCGAGTTGGATGATGCCACAAGGGAAGCGCTGGGTCTGGACCGCGACGTTCAAGGAGTGTTTGTCGATATGGTTGAAGAAGGAACGCCAGCCGATAAGGGCGGCTTAAAAGCAGGCGACGTCATCACCAAAGTTGATGATTTTACCGTTAATGACCCGTCATCTTTCCGTTTTATGATTGCTGATAAGAAGCCGGACTCAAAAATCGGCATGGATATTCTGCGTGACGGTAAAAGAAAAGAGCTGAATTTTAAACTAGGCAACCGTGCAGATTTCGCTGCAGGAACGCCGCGCAATCCCCAGCAATTGGATAAAATGTGGCTCGGCATCCGCGTAGTTGATTTGGACGCGCCCCAGGCGCAGCGCTACGAGTTTGACGCCCGTACAGGAGTTCTGGTTCTGGACGTTGATTACAACAGCGCCGCCGAAAGCAAAATTTTCCCCGGAGACGTCATTATCGAACTGAATCGCCAACCGGTTGAAAATCTGCGGGATTATAGTTCAATTGTCGATAAAATTGGCGATAAAAAAGATGCAGTGCTTTTCCGCGTAATCCGCAACGGTCGCAAGACCTACGAGGCTGTCAAACCTTAAAGGGATAATGCCTCGAACCTGTGGCAGTGGAGGATTTAAGTAACTTAAGAAGGCCGAATGACTAAAATTTCGAAAAAAGTCAACATACGCGCGAATCAATCGCTG
>JAHJDJ010000165.1 GCA_018812585.1 bacterium | reverse complement strand
TTACGATGCAGCCAACAACTGGTTCATCGTCGAATACTATGAGGTGCGCGACTTTTACCCTTCCTGGGATAACATGACCTTCGAGGTGATTCTCTACGATCCATTGCAATACCCGACCATAACCGGTGACGGAGAAATCCTGTTCCAGTATAATAACCTGGGTAACTGGTCATCTTGCACCATCGGTATCGAAAATCACATTCAGGACGACGGCCTGACCTACTTATACAATAATATCTACGAAGAACACGCCTCCCCCATGGATGAGCCCTTCGCCATTCTGTTCACAACCGGGCCTAGTTCCCCTTCGCTCTCCGTCGATCTGACCTACGTCTCAGGATCGCCCGTGCCCGCAGGCGGCGGAAACCTGAACTTCGATGTTTACGTCGAAAACTACGGATCGGTCGCTTTGGATTACGACGCCTGGCTGGACGTCGAATATGAAGCTGGCCCTCCGACCACCGTCGTCATGCGCTCCTTTACCAACTACCAGCCCGGTTGGACGATCAACCGCCCGGGCATGTTCTTCCCGGTGCCGGGAACCTATGCTGCTGGCAGTTACGACTTCATCGGACGCTTAGGCGAACATCCTCTGCTGGTCTGGGTAGAAGACGGCTTCCCCTTCACCAAAGACGGCGCCAACCGCGATGACGCCTTCATCCCCTTCATCCCGGAAACCCCTTTCCCCAATCCTTTCGATGTGATTTTGGGGGTTGCGTCAGGCAGCCTGACCGCATTACCCGAGAATTTCTCCGTCGGTCCGAACTACCCCAATCCATTCAACGCGGAAACCGTCATTCCACTGTCTTTGCCGGAAACAGCTCAGGTGACAATAGATCTCTACAATCTGCGCGGCCAGAAGGTCGCCTCCATCTTCGACGGCATGCACACTGCCGGACAAGTGAAAATATCGTACAATGCCTCAGGCCTGTCATCCGGCATCTATTTCTACCGCGTGCAGATGACCGGCATCGAAACCACCAACACCCACAGCCAGATTGGCAAAATGGTGCTGGTGAAGTGATATAAAAATTTCTGAACCGCTGAATCCCGCTGATATTCGCTGATGGTGCTGATGTAAAGGGTAGGATAGCAGCAGACAATGACCGTAGGTATAAAACCTACGGCTACTAACATGCCCCACCCGGCGCTGAAGCACCGGTCTATGAAAACCAACCCTGCTGAAGCAGGCTAACTTAGAGCAGCCGCCTTAAGGCGGGTTGTGCGAAATTCATAGCCCCGTTCTTTAGGGCGGGGCGACCTGCGCGGTCATTGCGAACCCTGCTTTAGCGGGGTGCGGCAATCTTCGCGACCTATCGCGAGTGACCGTTTGCGTGTCATCCCGGACGTTTACGGCGTTAGCCGGAAACTTTGATCCGGGATCCAGAAGAGAATGTCAATAATTGAGTGTGCGGTTTCATTTAGCATCGTGCTCTAGATACCGGATCAAGTCCGGTATGACAGCACCGTTGGTGCTGACAAAATAGATATTAAAACCGGAGTCCCCCATGCGCACCCTGATTCTATTACTTCTTCTCCCCACCCTCCTCTTCGCCCAGGAGTTCACCTTCGAACTCCAACCCGATGCTTTCCCCGTCGAAATCAATGGTTGGCAGCCGTTTCAACCTTGGGCTGGGGGGATAGAAGATGCGACACCTGAGCTTTGCGATATTGACGGTGATGGCGATTTAGATTTCTTCACCGGTACCTGGTATAACTACTACTGGTTCTTTGAAAACGAAGGGAATGCAGGATCACCCGACTTTAAGTATGTCAGTGCGACATTCGATTCCATCAGACCCGTCGCGCCTACTACTGCGTATGATCCTGATATAGACTTTGTCGATATTGACCAGGATGGTGATTTGGATGCATTCTTGAGCAATGAGTGCATTAGTCTGCTAATTAATCATGGGAATCAATACAACTGGTCTTTTCCAGAACCGCCGGACACCCTATTCGATCAATTTGGGGATTATTTGACAGCTTATAGCATGGCCGCAGCGGATATAGACGGGGATGGAGACTATGACCTCTTCGGGGATTCCTATATACCAGGGGAGTTACGGTATTATGAAAATGTAGGAACGCCACAAGATCCCGAATACCACTTTATCACCGCAAATTGGCAGGGGATCTCGGCTTCGGAACTGAACGCCGATCCCTGCTTTCGCGATCTGGATGCCGATGGTGATCTTGACCTTCTTTTGGGAACTATGCAAGGTAACATTCATTACTATATCAATGACGGGACATACATAAATCCCAACCTTGTTTTAGTAACCGAAAATTTTGAAGAAATCGATGTTGGCTGGCATGCTTCGCCGGAACTGGTCGATATCGATGCTGACGGTGACCTTGATTTGTTTGTTGGACGCGGTTATGGGATTCAAGAACCGGCAGTAGAAAATGGAAATATATCATTCTATGAAAATATCGGCACTCCACAGATCGCAGAATTCACTTTAAGGACGCATAATTATCTGATTTTCGATGCAGGGAAAAATTCACGACCCGTTCTTGTTGATATTGATGCTGATGGAGATAGAGATTTATTCACTCAAATTGATGACAAACTAGCTTGCTATGAAAACAATGGCTCTTCGACTAATCCATACTTTTCATATATTACATCTAATTTTTGTGATTTAGAAGTCAATGATATAATACCGTGGTTCTTTGACTTAGATAATGATGGCGATTATGATCTAGTTGCTGGAGAAGGTGCCATCCCCGGCCCCCCTGGATTGCACTTATTCATAAATAGGGGCTCAGCGCAGTTACCTGATTACGTTCTGTACTCAGATGATTTAGTTCCGGGTGTTTTTACACAATCATCGGTTATTCTGAATCTAAGCATGGCTGACATCGATGCAGATGGTGACGATGATCTATTTGTCTCTACAGGGGAAGCCACGATCTATTATTTCGAAAACAACAGTACACCGACTCAGATTCAATTTGATTTTATCACCGCAAATTGGCAAGGCATTGTTGATCCGGGGACTTATGGAACCCATATGTATTCTTGTTTTTACGACATTGACAATGATTCTGATCTCGATTTATTCTTGTCAAATTATATCTTTGAGATTATGTTTTACAGAAATATCGGTGATTCGCTCAATGCTGATATGCAATTAGAGATCGAGTCATTGATTCCTGACTTATTGATACGTCAAGCATCACCATTTCTGTGTGATATTGATAGTGATGGTGATGGAGATATGCTTGTTGGTGATGGCTGGGGTGGCATCCGCTATTTTAAGAACACTACCGGAGATACCTCCGCCGTAGAGCCCCGCCTCAGTTTAGATCCACATCACGGTATTCAATTCTCCATCGGTCCCAATCCCGCCAATCCCATCACCTGGATCAGTTACAACCTCCCCTATCCGCAGAAAGCGGAGATTGCAGTTTATAATCTCCTTGGTCAGAAAGTCGCCATCTTAGCCTCCGGTTTGCAGATGCCGGGG
>JAHJDJ010000164.1 GCA_018812585.1 bacterium | reverse complement strand
CCGCGGCTTCCAGATTGTATTCTTTGATATGTTCCAGCACTTCGCTCGAGATCACGACATCGAAGGAATCATCCGCGTACTGGTTTAAATCGGTGATGCTTTGATTCGAGAATTCGACCCGGTTCCCGAAATGCTTTTTGGCATATTCAAGCGCATGGTGGGAAACATCGCATCCGCAAACCTTCGCCGCGCCGGAGTTCGCCAAAAGCTCGCACCCATACCCGCTCCCGCAGCCGATATCCGCGACCGCCTTATCTTTGACGAATTGCCCGCAGAACTGGTAGAACTTGCAGTGATTCAGAAAATTATTATAATCGTTCTGAGAGTATGCGCGCTGCTTCCCGAAGCGGTTAAAGGCGACTTTATCCGGATAAACTCGAATATAATCTTCAAAATAATAGCGGCCTGTGAGTCTTCCGACCAAATGCGTCAGACTCTCGAACACCGTCTTAACCGTCTGTTTAATCATCATACTTTTTGACTACTTTCAAGTTCTTATTTTCACGCTGCTGCAGAAGCACCCTGTCCATCATCCCATTCAAGTTGACAATCTTCGTTCAAGCTCTTGTGGATCGGGCAGCTTATCACGCAATCTCTCCGGCAGCTCCGATTTGAGCCTGTATTCTGCCACAGCCAGCGGTTTGTTTATATCGCGCATGGCGTATTCTGCGATAATCCGGTTTTTATCCTTGCACAGTATCAGCCCGATGGACTGCGCATCCGCTTCGTGTTTCAGCAGGTCATCCACCGCCGACAGATAAAAATTCATCTTTCCCGCATATTCCGGCAGGAATTTGCCCACCTTCAGATCAATCACCACAAAACAGCGCAATTCAAGGTGATAAAACAGCAGATCAAGATAGTAGTCCTCACCGCCAACTTCCAGATGATATTGACTACCCACGAAGGCAAACCCGCGTCCCATTTCCAGCAGAAAATCCCGGACGCGGTGAATCAGTTCCTTTTCCAATTCGCGCTCTGAAAATTCCGCCCCCAGATTCAGGAAGTCGAATGTATAGGGATCCTTGAAAAGCTGCTGCGCCAGATCGGACTGCGGCGGCGGCAGTGTCTGCTGAAAATTGCTGACGGCTTTGCCCTGCCGCTCGTAGAGCTTGCTTTCGATCTGATGCACCAGCACGTTCCGGCTCCAGCCGTTCGCAATGGTCTCGCGAATATAGAACTCACGCTCGGCAGGGTCGCTAACTTTATCCAAGATAGTACAGTTATGAAACCAAGGAATTTGCGCAGCAAGCTGCTGCGTAATTTGTTCATCTGGATAGGCAGCCGCAAACTGCTTCATATACAATATGTTACGAACAGACAGTCCAGTCATATCAGGGAACTCGGTCTGCAAGTCAGCCGAGATTTGTTCGATTACCTTTGCACCCCAGCCCTGTGCCGCTTGTGCGGTCAGGATGTGCTTCCCGATTGACCAGTAGAGCGTCACCAGCTCATGATTGACTGCTAAAGCCGCTCGTACCCGGGCGCGTCCGATTTCCTGCTTCAGATCGGCAAGCAGTAGACCGTAGCCGCTTGTCTTACCCTCTAATTGTACAGCAGCCTGCTGCGCAATTGCTTTTACTGTTTTCTTACGAGTGCTCATTCCCAGATCTATTCTTAGCTTTTTCGCGAATGTCTATCAACTCCTTGACCGTCAAAATCTTGTCCCCTCTGTGAATCATGCGGTGGCAGTTGGAGCAAAGTAGGGCAATATCCTTTATGCTTGTTTCACGCACTTCTCCGGTGCCTATGGGAGTGATGTGGTGAGCCTCAATGAACCCGGAACCAAGCTCTTCGCCGTACTCTTCAGAAAATGACATGCCGCAAACAGCACATCTCAGCATTCCCTCCCGCTCTGCCCGCGCTTTTACAAGTTTGACGATCTTCGGGTCTCGCTCGTGAAGATAAATAGTTACTCGCTTGGTATTACCTTCCAGGCGGCTGAATTGCTCTTCTACATCAACCTTCCAGACAATCCTCGGTGTTTTTCCCGAGGGACAATCGGTTTCTGGCCAAGTACCTTCCGAAGAAGCGCCTACACTATGTTGAGGCTGCAATGGTGCTTTCTCCTCGGACTTTACTTGGGAATCTTCAATTAAGGTCGTGATCCACTCATCAGCAGAGGACCATTTTGACTGACTCCATTTTGCTGAATTATACTTCCGAAACTTCTTATGATGGTCTGTGGGACCTTTGTATCCCAATCCGATACAGATCTTATCCCAAGTCAGATTGAGTCGGTGGCAATCAAGGATTATAATACTTGGCCAATCAGGTTTTCCCCATACCTTCTCCGAAATCGCAGAGGAGTAAACATAATTATGTAGGATTCTCCCACATATTACGTTGGTTGTTGTCAAGTCCTCATACAATAACAGGAAATCGTCGGGTTGAGTACGTGAGATATACCCACTCTGCTTATTAGTACCTCCCCACAATTGAAATCTCTTAATTATAGCCAATGACAACTCTCGTCGCAGACCAATCGAGTCATCATCTGATTTATTATCTTGTACATTGAATACCGGATCATCAGGCATAAAGGAGCGGAATTGAATTCCGTCCTCCTCCAAGACAGATTTTCTAAGATTCTTTGTCATTTCATCCCCCTCCACTTTCTGATAGAAAATCGCCATAATGCTACTTCCTCACCGTCGCCACACCGGAGTCATCCACGCCTTCCATGACGTACTCGGTGATCTTCGACCATTGTTGAATCTTGGCGACACGGTCAGGAGTG
>JAHJDJ010000163.1 GCA_018812585.1 bacterium | reverse complement strand
TTGTGAGCGCCAAATCTCCTCTTGACATTGTCATTTTATATGCCTATATTAATTATGATGGTATAACCTCTCCACACTCTCTTCCTCTGAGGAATGAAGCTAACTTTCGACTTCAATTAGCCTAAGGAGGATATCATGGTTCATCTTTTTCGAACAGGCATCGTCATCTCGGTGCTTTTTTTATTGCTGGTAACCACAGCAGATCTTCAGGCGCAAGTTGTAGAGGAGTGGGTCGCCATCTACAACGGCGCAGTAAATGCTGAAGACGCCGCGACCGACGTCGCTACGGATGCGGCCGGGAATGTCTATGTTACTGGCTACACAGCCACTTTGCCCCTGTCCCCCTGGAATTTCGATTATTGTACGATTAAGTATGACACCACCGGTGCCGTCGTCTGGTCGGCGACTTACAACGGTCCGATCAGTGGAGCTGATCTTGCACAGGCAATCTACGTCGATGCAGGAGACAATGTCTACGTGACCGGTTATAGTGAAGGTTTGATCGCCGGCGGCCCGGTGACGCTGGATTATGCGACGGTAAAATATGATCCTAACGGCGTACAGATGTGGGTGGCGCGGTATAATGGACCTGGAAACCAGGCGGATATTGCCAATGATATTACCGTGGATATGACAGGAAACGTCTATGTGACTGGTTTGAGCTGGAATCAGATGGCGGAAGATTACGCCACCGTGAAATATGATCCGACCGGCGCCCAGCTCTGGGTCGCTCGCTATGATGGTCCTGGCATGAGTAGTGATGAAGCGCAAACAGTCGCTGTCAATCAGAATTTCGAAGTCTTCGTCACCGGTTGGAGTTTGGGACTGGGAACCAGCTTCGACTATGCTACAATTGCCTATGATCCGATGGGAATTCAGTTATGGGTGAACCGCTATAACGGCCCTGCAAATAGCGGCGATGGCGCCACTGACTTAGTCCTCGATGAAAACTCCAATGTGTATGTAACCGGTTGGAGTCAGGGTACTGGAACTCAGGAAGATTTTGCGACGATTGCTTACAACGTAACCGGTGGAACCATCTGGACGAATCGTTGGAATAATGTCGGTTATGAAGATGTGGGTAATGCCATCGAGGTAGATCATGATGGTAATGTCTATGTCACAGGGTACACCTCTTATGCGCCCTACCCCATGGAAAACTTCGATTACGCCACCATCCAGTACAGTGCGACGGGCGCTCAAAACTGGGTGAACATATTTGACGGCCCGATGAGCGCTGAAGATAAGGCGCAGGATATCGAAGTGGATGATTACGGCAACAGCTACGTCACCGGCTGGGCTACAGCTCAGGATTCTTCCAAAGATTACTGTACGCTCAAATATGATTTCAGCGGCGGCCAGCAATGGGTCATGTTCTATAACGATCCCTTAAATGGAGATGATCTGGCTCAGGCCATTTCGCTTTCGCCAGAAGGTAAAGTTCACGTAACCGGTTGGATCTACGGTTTTGCCGCAGCATCATTAGACTGGGCGACCGTGCGTTATAGCCCCACCGTCATGGTCTGGCTGGATCCGATCAGTCCCCCGATTCAAATCCCGGCCTCCGGCGGTAGTTACGACTACCGTATCTACGTGCATAACGTGGCGGCCACGACCACAACCTGCGACATCTGGTGCGATATCCTGAAGCCCAATGGAACGCTTAGCGTGCCCGTCTTGGGACCGGTGAATGTCACTTTGGCTGCAGGATTTACAGGCAACCGTTACCGCACGCAGAACATCCCCAGTGCGGCGCCGCCCGGAGACTATGCTCACAACGCCTATTCTGGAACCTACGGAGGCCAGATCTGGGATCAGGATCATTTCCCCTGGGAAAAATTGACGGATGACAGCGGGGGAGAAGTGGTTGGAGATTGGGCTTCTTATGGTGAGTCATTCGACGCCTGGACCCTTGATCCGCGCCTGGGTTCATGGCCTTCAGCGACTGTGTTAACGGGGGTTTCCCCCAATCCCTTCAACCCGACGACCACCATCACCTTCGATCTACAGGTGGCAGCCAACGTAACCCTGAACGTCTTCGATATTAGCGGGCGCAATGTAGGGGCGCAGCATGCTGTGCCTACGTCGGGGTCAGGGACGACCCCGACTACGGGATTCTACCCCCCCGGCTCCCACGCCATCACCTTTGACGGCTCAAACCTCTCCTCCGGCATCTACTTCTACCGCCTGGAAGCTGGGGAGTATTCGGCTGTCGGCAAGATGGTGCTGCTGAAATAGAAGAGAAGAACACTGAAGGTTTTGAAGAAATAATAAGCGGCTCAATTGAGCCGCTTATGTTATTTGTCATGTGATCTTTGCTTGACAATCACAGAAAATTTCCCTATATTCCCTATGATAGCAATGCGAAATAAACGCGGAGGTTAAAATGAAAAGATTACTTCCAATAGCAATTTGCTTGATCATCGCTGGAGCTGTTCTTTCAAATGCCGATGTAATATACGTTTCTGGAGATGTATCCGAAACCTGGGTGGCTTGCTACAACGGCCCGGGGAATGGGTGACTCCTTTTGCTTTTGCCGCTTCCCCCATGGGGGAAGCATGACTTCACAGTCACCCTTAACTCTAACACTTTTTCCGTGTCAAAGCAACACTAAAATCACACCTTAGCTTTTTACCCATTTTGGTCCAATAAGGTCTGACGGGAAACACTAAATTTACTTCTTGCA
>JAHJDJ010000162.1 GCA_018812585.1 bacterium | reverse complement strand
TTGCTTCCCATTGTAGTAAAGCATTTTCAAGCTGATAAAACAATAATCGTCGAAATCCTCAAACTTCGGGCGCTGACCGGTGTTTAAGATATCCTCCAGTACCATGGGATGGGCGCCAAAATGCAGACCCAGTTTTTCAATGAGCGCGACATCGTGAAGACCATCGATGTTTATCCAAGTGGAACTATCCTGGTCCCGGAACGGAAAGCATTCCTCAATCGTATCAACTTCTCTTTCACGCACTTCATTTTCGTCGTAGTCGATGATGCGGATGTGTGCTTTGTCGATTTTCTGCTCGCCTATATGGACCAATGATCCGGGTGGCAGGCCGATCATAGAAGAGCTGTGTTTAATCCATCGGGGCATAACACCTCCAATTTTGAATTCCAAGATGATAAGGGAATCAGGAGAGCAGTCGTTCTAAGAAGAAGGGTCAGTGGCTAAAACAAACTGCTTGACAAAGGGATTATTTTATACTATATTATGCTGCATGTGCAAACTTAGGGGATGCAGGCATAACCTAATCGGTTATGCACCTTCCGGCTTCGGCTGGATCTGCTTCCCCTTAAATATGAGAGAAAAAGAGGCGTCTTCGGAGAGAGGACGCCTCTTCTCGCTTCCGTGCGGAAGAAGTGATTTATTTACGTCTATCCCCGACCCCTAACAACTGTCATTCAAGCAGGTTAATACCTCTTATGCTGAAATCATCCTTTTCGATAGCAGACGAAAACTGCATGGATTCAAGTTCGGAGTAGAATGATCTCATCTCGGGGCGCCCCCCGTGATACTGGTTGATAATATACGCAAAAAGATCGGCTAATTGCAAGCCCGAAGTTTGCGGAAGCGTTGCGAAAAATGGATTTCCAAGAATACCATCAAAGCCTCCGCCATAAGTTGTATGGTAGATGAAATTCATAATACTGGAGCTTAAGGTGCTATCCCTGGTCGGATCGACACTCTTGAAGACGAGCTTGGCTTGTTGGCCGGGATAGTATTCCAGAACGTACGAATTTATTCTTTCGAAGAGATAGGCATGCAACAGGGAGATGACCTTAGCGGAGTATTTGTCTGAATCGGAGATCGCGCCCTGCTGGTGCTCTTTAAGATAATCCTCCAGTTCCTCAGGAGGCGATATTACTGAGCATCGCCGGGTGGTTCCGAAGGTCACCATACCCTCCAGGCGGCACAGACTGAACAGCTCGCCCAGAAATTCCTGTTTGCGGTAGCTTTCCAACGCCCGGTTGTTCAATAATAGCCGGCCTCGCAGGGGAAACTCGGAGATCCCGGGTCGCTTGAAAAACTTGCCTTTCAACTTCATTATCTTGCGGCAGAAGTCGGGCAGTTTGACTTCCTCGATGGCGACTCCAGCTACGGTGGCATAGTATTCATCTTTTCCGGGTTGTTTCCACCGGCTTTCATCTATAAAGACTAAGACAGACATTTAAAACCTATATCATCAATTCATCGTGTGTGATTCCACCTTCGTGAGAATGGCTGATTTGTCCTATGTTTCTTTTTGTAGAGACTATAGGCACACTTTTCTACCGTAGAATCAAGTGAATTTTCACATCGATTATTGTGATACAAAGCACAAAAGAACAATTTATACGTAACTATTCAGGAAATTGTCGTTTATACGTCCAAATTACGGACATATCTGGCATTCTCCTCGATGAATTCACGCCGCGGTTCAACACGATCCCCCATCAAGGTCTGGAACATCTTGTCGGCGGCGGCGGCATCTGTCAGGGTGACCTTCATCATAGTCCGTCGTACAGGGTCCATGGTGGTTGCCCAGAGTTGGTCGGGGTTCATTTCACCCAAGCCTTTATAGCGCTGGATACCGACACCTTTCGATCCCCCCATACGCTTTAAAGCTTCTTCCAGCTCTCGCTCGTCGTATACATAATTATCCTGTTTACCTTTACGGACGCGGTAAAGCGGCGGCTGGGCGATGAAAATATGTCCCTGTTCGACCAGCCCGCGCATGTGACGGAAGAAGAAGGTCAGCAGCAGGGTACGGATATGCGAGCCATCGACGTCAGCATCTGTCATGATAACGATTTTACCATAGCGCAGCTTCGACAATTTGAAGCTGCCGCTTTCATTGCCGTTGCCATTGCCGTTCTCGTGCGTATCGCCATTTTCACCGTACTCTGCCTCATCACCGCCAATGCCGGTGCCTAAGGCGCTGATGATCGTGCGAATTTCTTCGTTAGAGAGGATTTTATCGAAGCGGGCTTTTTCGACGTTGAGAATTTTCCCGCGTAATGGCAGAATCGCCTGGAAGCGACGATCGCGGCCCTGTTTAGCGGAGCCGCCTGCTGAATCACCCTCGACGATAAACAGTTCACAGTGTTCGGGATCGTTGATGGAACAGTCGGCCAGCTTTCCGGGCAGTGAGCCTGATTCGAGGGCGCCCTTGCGACGGACTAGATCTTTGGCTTTACGGGCGGCTTCACGAGCGCGGGCAGAGGCGGTACATTTCTCGATAATGCGGCGCGCAATACCAGGATGCTCTTCGAGGAATTCCGCTAATGCTTCACCGACGATTGATTCGACGATACCTTTGACTTCGGAGTTACCGAGGCGTGTTTTAGTCTGTCCTTCGAACTGCGGTTCGGGGACCTTGATAGATATGACTGCGGTAATGCCTTCGCGGGTATCTTCCCCTGAAAGAGTAAACTTATTGTTTTTGAAGATGTTGTTTTTTAACGCGTAGTAGTTCATGCCGCGCGTCAACGCCGCTTTAAACCCGGATAAGTGGCTGCCGCCCTCCAGTGTATAGATGTTGTTGACGTAGGTGAAGATATTTTCGGAATAGGAATCATTATATTCCATGGCGACATCGACAACGACGCCATCGCGTTCGCTTGAGATCACAATCGGATTGGGCTGGATGGCAATGCGCGCCTCATCGAGATAGGCGACAAACGCAGCCAGGCCACCCTTAGCGTGGAATACTCGTTCGCGAATTTCGTCGGTTCTTATATCGCGAATAATGATTTTGAGACCGGGATTTAGAAAAGTTAATTCGCGCAGCCGGGTCGAAAGGGTTTCAAAGCTGAAGTGGGTGACTTTGAAAATCTCTGTATCAGGCATAAAGCGAACGCGCGTGCCGGATTTCCTGGCTTTGCCGATCTCTTCGACTTTTGAGGTCGGTTTACCGCGCTGATACTCCTGGCGGTATTGTTTGCCATCACGTTCGATCTCTACCCAGCACCATTCTGAGAGACCGTTGACCACCGAAACACCTACGCCATGTAAACCACCGGAAACTTTGTAAGTCTGCTTGTCAAATTTACCGCCGGCGTGAAGCATGGTCATAACCACTTCAAGCGCTGATTTTTTCTCGGTTTTATGGCGGTCGACGGGAATTCCTCGACCGTTATCGTACACTTCGGCGGATTCGTCCGGGTGCAGGGTTACTTCGATCTGTGTGCAGTAACCCGCCATCGCTTCGTCTATGGAGTTATCGACGACTTCGTAGACCAGGTGGTGCAGACCGCGGCCGGAAGTGTCGCCGATATACATGGCGGGGCGCTTGCGCACCGCTTCTAAGCCTTTCAGGACGGTGATTTTTCCCGCATCGTACTGTTCAGGAGTGTTGGGGATATTTGGTTCGGGCATGTTTTATTTCCAGATTATGGCTTCTAATGATATTAGTGATTAACCGTACCTAGTTTTTCATTTATTAGATTGTTTACTCGATAAAAATCGTCCACTGACCAAGAATTTAATGCAAAACTCTGTCCGTCGAAATACTGTGAGTACCTGTTGAAAATATCATGGATAGATGATTCCAACTGTATAACACTACTTCGATCTAGTGGATAAGTATTACTTAGCTTTGCAACCTCATGGACGGCTTTATCATTTAGATGAGCATGATAATTATGTCTTAATTTCTTAACATTATCCAATAAAGGTTTAAGTTCAATAAGTTTAAGACGGTCATCAGCGACTAATTCTTTAATATCCTGATTTTCTGCTCTGGTGAAAAGAAAATCGTTCTTTTCGATGAAGTCGAGATATTTGTGAATTCCAAAGTGTCTTTTATCGATAACTATTTTATAAATGTGGTGAATTGTTGAACTTAATAATGAATTTTTAGCAACCATAAAGAAGAGTGGGGCAAAACGAAAAACCTTAAGATTTTTGTCTTTCAACTCATATAGTTTATCAAAATTCGTTAAATACTAATGACATCCATTCCAACTGAACTTTAAGGGCATCACGTATCTTACTGAACTCCTTCTTCTGTGCTTCTAGTGACATCTTTAACCCGTTACGCAAACACCAACCGCCCCTTTGGTTTAGGAATTTTTCGTCCTTGTTGCTTGGCCGTTTCAAGCCATTCCTGAATAATGACTTCGACATTAGCCAAGGCTTCTTCTTTACTTTTACCATCGGCTATACAGCCAGGCAATTCGGGGACTTCAGCGATGAATGCCTGGTCATCTTCGCTCCAGTAGATAATCACTTCATACTTTGTCATCTTCAACGCCTCCAAGCTTGTACTTCAAAATCAAATTACGCACCTGTTTAACTTGATATGGTTTTGCTAAATTGCCCTTGGGCTGCAAGTTGATTATTTCCTCTATATTTGTTCGAAAGAAAATCCTGTGACTTCCACGCGTTCTTTCCTCAAATCCCAGTCTAGTTAATAGTTTACACAGTTCATTGAATTGTAAATTCCTATCTGACACACCCCGAAGGACCTTTAATAATATTTTTTCTTCTTTTGTCATGATTGCCTTAAGTTCTTATTTCCTTCTCCCCCCTATCATAACTGCGCAACCCACCAGAATCAGAATTCCTCCCATCCATTCCCGCAGGGTGGGGATCATTCCCAGAGTGATATACGCAATACCGAAAACAAATAATGGCTGAACCTGGCGCACCAGCATCGCCTTAGAAATTTCAATGTGCCTGATGGCGTGCAGGAAAAAGTGCCGGGCAAACAGAGATCCGCCAATCCCGACGCCAGCCACATACCAGAACATCCCCTTGAATTCCCACGGGGATTGCCCCTCATAGATGATAACTGCTAAAAAGAACAGACCGACGATTGACGCACGAATAAAATTCAATGGAACCGGCGACATCCCTTGAACCGCTCGCTTGGCCAGGGCTTCGGCCGCGCCAAAGAACAGACCGCCTGTGACCATCACCCAGAACCACTTATCCATGCTCACACCAAAGGAAAAGCGGATTATAACCAAACCGGCAATCAGGACCAGAGAACCGATGATTTCCCCGCGGCCGAAACGCTCCTTCAAAAAGACCACGCCGAGGAAAACAGCCATTAAAACCTGCACCCTGCTGATGAAGCCTGCGACCGTTGGGTCTAAATGCTGAACACCCAACCAGATAAGGTATAAGGCGATGATCGAAAACAGGCCAAACCCGACGACAGGCCACCAATCTTCACGACGGCAGCGGGGAATCTCTTTCCAACTGCCATCAATCAGACTCCAGATTCCCAAAGGCAGCGCGGCTATCGAAAAGGTCCAAGCGACAAAGAACTGTGGTGTAAGCTTTGCTAAAGCGACTTTTCCTAAAACGAATACTACCGCCATCAGCAACGTGGCGATGAGCGCAAAAACGTATCCCTTCTTATGGTTTGACAACAACCACCCGCAGAGTTTGAAAAACAGGACTTCCCGCTGTCAGGATTTACGCCTCCCCCCTATCATAACTGCGCAACCCACCAAAATCAGAATTCCTCCCGTCCATTCGCGCAGGGTAGGGATCATACCGATTGCAGCGAAAGCTGTAACTGCCACAAAGAAGGGTTGCAGTTGATTGACCAGCACCGCCTTGGAGACGTCTATATAGCTCAGCGCATAAAGGAAGCAGAGCCGTGAAAGCAGCGGTCCGGTAATACCAATGATCATAACGATCCAGAAGAGCCCTTTAAACTCCATGAGCCCGCCCTGAGTCGTCGAAACATACACGAGAAAGACCAGCGCAATGATGGCATTGCGAAAAAAATTCAAAGGGATGGGTGAAAGGGACCTGACAGCCTTTTTGGCGAAGATCTCGGTTATGCCAAACAGGACACCTGACAGAACCATCACCCAAAACCAGAATGTAACTGAAACGTCAAATGATACTCGGATAACGATCACACCGGCGAGAACAGCCACTCCACCGACAGCTTCCGGCCATCTGAAGCGTTCTTTTAAAAGAAGCACTCCCAAGATGATCGCGACAACGGTCTGCAGCCTGCTGATAAACGCTGCTACCGTCGGATCAAGATGCTTAATGCCTAACCAGGTGGTATGAATAGCAGCAACCGAGAAAGCGCTGAACAGGAGAATGTAAAGCCAATCGCGTCTGCTGCACTGACGGAATTCTCGCCAGCGGCCAGAAGTGATCGTCCATACACCCAGTATGGCCGCGGCGACGGTAAAGATCCAGGCGACCACGAACTCTGGGGTAAGCGCAGCGGTAACAACTTTACCAAAGGTGAAAACTGCGCCGGTCAGCAGTGCGCTGACAACGACATAGGCATACCCCTTCGAAGTGTCGGACAATCAATCACTCTAGCTGGCTATTTAGACTTCTGGGCTTCCAGATTGTTGTAGATCTGGCGGGCAATAGTGCCCCACTCATTGACCATTTCAATGAACTTGTTGCGTTCTTTCAGAGTTATGGGGTTCGCGGTGGTCAGCGCAATGCGTATACGTTCGACCAAATCGATCCAGCCGTTGAAATGCAGCTCTTTGCCGAGCAGCTTACTGAAATCTTCCTGATGCTCCTGAACGATTGTATTCAGATCGTTGATGTCGGTATAGTAAATCGGTTCTGCACCGAATTGACCGCGCCATTTGGGGCCGTTTTCTCCAGACCGTCGATCGAAGGTTTCGTACATGACATCGCGGGGGGTCTTATCATACCACCAGTCGAGACCATAGTTCTTTTCCATAACGGCATGAACTGTCAGACGAATCGAATTTTCAAAAAGAAAAAGCTGTGCACAGATTTCTGCATTTTTGTGTGCTTTGTCGATCATTTTGCTATCCAGGAACGGCAGAGAGCCGTTATTTGATTCCTGTGCATCATCGACCTGTTTTGCGAAAGCCTCTTTATCTGGCAGCACGCTGGAGATGACAGAGCCTAATCCGGGCTCTACCTTATGGATCATCTCGAGATCATATTCTGTGGCATACCTTGAGACTTTAATGCCCAGCTCCATAGCCAAAGCGATGGCTGCCTGGGATCGGGGAAGTCCGGTCATTTCTACTTTGCGGGCGATGTGCCAGTACACCTGCGTTTTTCCGGTCCCAATTTCCTCCTGCAATTTTCCAAGTAGTTCCTGGTTGATAGTACTCATTTTTTGGGGTGTCCTTGATGTTTGTTGGTCTCATGTTCTTGAATAACTGGAAGGTCAAGAGAGCAACCTAAATAACGCGAAGATCCCGGACCTGCAGATGATTAAATTGTGCGGAAATTCGGTCCAGGAGCTCAGTTTTCATAAATAGCATTTGCTGGCGCCAGACGGACGAGTCAGTTTTCAGGGTAAGTATCCCCTTGTCCAGCGATACTGGCTGAACATGTGCCGAAACTTTCGCTCCAACCAACGCCTCCCATTCCCGGGCGATCTCGACAGCATTCAAGCCATGCTGTATTTTGGGGGCTTTTATCGCTTTGCCGAGGGCTGTGGAAAGGGTCACGTAGGGAAAGGGGCGGTTTAAGTGCCGCTTTTCCCGTTTTCTCATTCTGCCTTAACGATGAAATCGTGTTTGAACGCTCCTCTTAGATTACTTTATCAGCAAAGTATTCTATTGCAGGCGAATCGGCATCAGCAGCATCAGCAGATCGGTGCCCTGGTCCTGTTTTTCGGGAGTCATAACACCTGCTGATGTCGCTGAGCCCAGTTTAATCTGCGCTTTACCTCCGGGCATGTGACGCAAGGCTTCTAACAAGTACTGGGCGTTGTATCCAATATCGATAGGATCGCCGTCATAGATTCCTTCAACGGATTCCTGACCTTTGCGGCCGCTATCCGGATCTTCTGCGGATACTTTAATTTCTTCCGGAGACAGCGAAATGACGACCAGACGGTTAATCTGGTTAGCGAAAATCGAAACACGCCTCACGGCCGCCATAAAAGGAACGATGTCAAAGGACAGCAGATTGGGATTTTCTTTTGGTATTACCGCGTCGTAGGCCGGGAATTTTCCTTCAACGACTTTGCTGGTAATGGTCAAATCTTCCGTGGTAAAAACAACACGATTGGTAGCCAGAAAGACTTCTACGCTCTTAGAATATTCCAGGTTTCGCTGCAAAAGATTTAAGGTGCGCAACGGCACGATTACTTCGATGGCCTCACCGCCATCGGCCGGTTTGTTCTTGACCAGTTTTACCAGGCGATGACCGTCTGTAGCGACCGAGCGCAGTTCATCTTCGGTAAATTGCAGTAATAAACCCGTAAGCGCTGGACGCAATTCATCGTGCGAAACCGCAAACGTGGTCTGGTCCAGAATCTTCTTCAGATCATCTGCGCTGAACTGAATCTTATTATCCGGCTTTTCCTGTGGAGCTGATGGATATCGAGACGAGTCTTCACCTGGAATTGTAAATTGACCCTTGGCGGTGCTTAACAACAGGTGTTGCTCGGGTGAAATTTCCAACTCGATTTCTGCTCCCGGCAGTTCTTTCAGAAGGTCCTGAAGAGGTCTGGCTGGCACCAAAACCGAACCATCTTTCTGTCCTTCTACTTCGATACTGGTGATTAGAAAAACATCACCATCTGATGCCGTCAACGTAAGCGTATTACCCTTTAACTCTGCGTGTATATTATAGAGAAACGTTAAAGGGGTACGAGAAGGAACGACACCTGAAACCTTTGCTACACCCTGAAGAAAGGGCTCCTGGGCAACCTTGAATTTCATGCTCAACTCCTGATGAAAAAGCTGGCTTAACGTTTTTATTTCTATTATTACTATTTATATTTAAAGAATATAGAACTAGTAGTAGGCAGTGTTAATTTGTGAAAAAGAGACCTAAACCTAATTCCTTATACATACGGGCGATGTTGACAAAAGAGTTGATAGTTCTTCAGCTCGTGTTGATAAGAGTGCATAAAGCCCAAAGAGCGAGAAGGCAAAAAGAAAAACATCTTAGTAAGTGTGGAAAACATATCACTTATCAATCACTTATTAACAAGTTACCAAGACTTATTTAGAAAGCAACAGATTACGGATAGAACTGATCTCTGCGTCGAAGGCAGGATCTTCTTCTAATTTTTGAGTTATCAACTTCTTAGCGTGAATCACGGTTGAATGGTCGCGATTGCCGAAGTGGACCCCGATGCTTTTCAGGGTTGAGTTCGTCAGCTCAAAACAGAAATACATGGCAACCTGCCGGGCTAACGCGACTTCCTTTTTACGGTTTCTGGCAATCAGAAGATCCACCGGAACGTGGTAAAAACCCGCTACTTTCTGCTGGATATTTTCGATACTGAGCGACATAGTCGATGTTTCGATCATATCCTTCAGAACTTCCCTGGCAACCGGTAAGGTTAAATCAGCATTGGAAATTGAACAGTAGGCGATAAGTTTGATGAGTGCGCCTTCCAGATCTCGGATATTATCTCGAATTGACTGGGAAATATACTCAGCAATTTCCTCGGGAAGAAAGATACCCTCACGTTCGGCGCGTTTTTGGATAATAGCCAGCCTGGTTTCAAAATCAGGTGGAACGATATCGGTGACCAAACCCTGACCGATACGGCTGATCAAGCGCTTATCAAAATCACCCAATTCTTTAGGCGGGCGATCTGAAGTCAGCACAATCTGTTTACCGACTTGATGAAGTGAATTAAAGGTGTGAAAGAACTCCTGCTGTGTTCGTTCTTTACCCTGAAAGAATTGGACGTCATCCAGGAGGAGCATATCAACATTGCGGTAGAACCGTGAAAAGTCGGTGGTTTTATAGGTTTTAATCGAAAACACAAAATCGTTCATGAACATTTCACTGGTCACGAAGACCACCCGCTTGGCTCGCTTGTTAGCCAGCGAAAAATTGCCGACAGCCTGAAGCAAGTGAGTTTTTCCCAGACCCGTTGGACCGTAGATAAAAAGCGGGTTGAATGGTGTCTTCCCGGGCGCCTCAGCGACGGCCAAGGCGGCTGCATTGGCGAAAGAATTACTATCCCCTTCTACGAAGTTTTCGAAGACATATCGGGGGTTTAAGTGGGTTCTTTCAACATATCCCTCCCGAGGCGCTTGAAAAGCCCTCTGTGGCGGTTGAGCTTCTTGAATATCGTCCTCTTCTTCACTCTGATGAATTTTGAACTTTATAGCAAGTGTCCCGCCAGAGACATCACGCAACGCTTCTTCGATTTGAATCTTGTAATGAGACTCAAGAAACTCGAAAAAAAACCCATTTGGGACGCCAATTACAATTTCGCTATTTTCGGCGCTCAGCAGCTTGAGTGGGCTAAACCAGGTAAGGTAGCTTTCACGAGGGATAGTCTTTTCGATCTTCTGCAGCGCGCGCTGCCAAATTTCTTGGAAGTTGTTGTGCATAAGTTTATAAATATCAACAGTAAAGGGCTAAACGCACTTAAAGGTAGTAAACATAAAAATATAGAAAAAAACCAAGTAGAAGTCAAGGAAAATAATCAAGGTTCACGGAAAGAGATTGCACATCACATTTTTCCTTATCAACATAGTTATTAACATAGATAAAAGAGAGAGAAGGTCTTGTATAAGGCGCTCATTTACATTATATTAGAAGGTTTGAAAATGAGAAGGAGCTGAAATATGAAAAGAACTTATCAACCCAGCCGCCGCAAGCGCGCTAATAAACACGGATTTCGGTCTCGCATGGCGACGAAGAATGGTCGCAAGATACTAAGCGCCAGACGTCGCAAGGGTCGAAAAAGACTGACCGTATCCGATGAATAATGAACGATTTTCCAGACTTGCGCGCATCAAGCGTCGCTGGGAAATCAAAGCTGTCCTTCGCAACGGAAAAAAAGTACGGGCAGTTACTTTGACGCTTTTTTTTTACCTGCGAACGAATTCAAATTCGCTGTTTTGGTGAGTAAGAAACTTGGTAAAGCACATGTCCGAAATCTGCACAAGCGATGGGCTCGGGAGGTTTTCAGGAGACAGCGATCGGAGTTGTCTGTGCCGGGAAGTGTCATTGTCAGTTTCAACCGACCGGCAGAGAGTTTCCACCAGGTTGAAGAAGATCTGGTCAGATCTTACCGTGCTGCCATCCAGGGTTTTGATGTTGATCCTTGATCTTTACCGCGCGTCGCTTGGAGTGAGTTTGGGCGGGGAATGCCGGTTTTATCCGAGTTGTTCCACTTACGCCAGGCAAGCCATTCTGAAATACGGCGCCTTGACAGGGAGCGCCAAGGCAATGTGGCGTTTAGTCCGATGTAATCCGTTTAACCCCGGGGGAGTTGACGAGCCTTAAATTATGGATCGTAAAACAATTATCGCATTTGGCCTGATCGTTCTGGTCATCGTTATACTTCCGTATTATTACAAGCTGGTCATACCTGAACAGGCACAACAGGAGCCCCCAGTGGATTCTGTTGCAGTTGTCAGTGAACCAGTGAGACAGCAAACAGAAACAGCAATTGGAGAAGAGGCGACCCCAGAGCATGTAGAGGAGTGGGGTGGGGGCGGGGACCAGGCTTATGATCCTGTCGCAGCCGATTTAGGATTCTCTGCTGAGAACAGCCCTGAAAGCATTATTGTCGATACGCCACTCTATGAACTGGTTTTCTCTTCAAGGGGCGCTGTCCTGACGGATATGCGGTTGAAGCAGTATGAGGGAATAGACGATGGTCTGGTTCAGTTAATCAGGCAGCAATCTGCGGATATTCTAAGTATTGTTCTTTATAATAATGGTCGAAAATTCGACACCCAGGGTCTTCGATTCCAGCCGAACAAGAAGCGGATTTCCCTGCACGAAGGGCAAACGGGTTCGTTGTTATTTGAAGCTCGGAATGAAAGAGGCGGTGTCATTCGCAAAACCTACACGTTTAACGCTGATCATTATCCGTTTGAGCTGCAATTAAAGACGGCCGGATTTAGCGGCATAGATTCGTTCTACGATGTTGTCTGGGGGTCAGGGCTGGAAATTACAGAGCCGGACTCGATTCAGGACATACAATACGCCCAGGCTTACGCCTATATGGGTGATGAGTTAGAAACTTTCAAAGGTAAAGGTGATCGCACCGTAGAGGGGCAAGCCAGCGGGATTACAGAATGGGTAGCGCAGCGAAATAAATATTTCGCTGCGGTTATTCTGCCGCGATCCAGTATGGGACGGGGTGTAGAATTCAAAATATTGGCGCAGCCGAAGACTGGCAAGAATCGTCCAAAAGTCTACGGTATGGCGTTGAAAATGGACGGTAAAACAGACGTTGAGCCGGCCCAGTTCGAGGTCTATTGCGGTCCGTTGGATCAGAGTCGGCTTAAAGAAATTCACCCCAATCTTGAAGAAATGATGAGCTGGGGATGGCCGATTATTGAGCCATTCAGCAAGGGGGTACTTTGGTCTTTGAAGTTTCTACACGGCTTTATCCCCAATTATGGTTTTGTCCTGATCATCTTCTCGGTGTTCGTGAAGATTCTCGTCTGGCCATTGACTCATAAATCGACCCGTGCTATGAGCCGTATGTCGGCGGTGCAGCCGATGATGAAGGAGATACAGGAGAAATATAAGGGACAGCCAGAGAAGCTGAACAAGGCCGTGATGCAGCTCTATAAGGAAGAGGGGGTCAATCCCTTCAGTAGCTGCTGGCCGACGCTGCTGCAGATGCCGCTGCTGTATTCGCTATTCATAATTTTCAGGGCTACGATACAGTTGCGAGGTGAACCATTTATTTTCTGGATAACAGACCTTTCGAAGCCGGACATCATCTTCGATCTGCCATTCAGTATACCTCTTTACGGAGCCCATGTCGCGCTACTCCCGATTTTTATGGGGATCACTCAATTTTTAATGAGTAAGGTCATGATTACTGACCCCAAGCAGAAGCCGACGATGTACATGATGCCATTCTTTATGGTTATGATATTTAACAACTTCCCTTCAGGTTTGACGCTTTACTATACACTCTTTAACTTGCTTACGTACCTCCAGCAAACGTACTTAAAGCAACAAGTCGCAAAGCCTGTTGTACGGAAAAGCTAAGGCGCAGCTTCAGCCTGTCAAATGACTTGGAAACCCGCCTGCTGCGGGTTTTTTTAATCCAAGGCTCTATGAGCAGAATTATGGGTGAGAAGATTCAAACACCAGTTGAAACCAAGAAGGACACCATTGTCGCCCGTGCGACAGCTCCCGGTATCGGCGCTATTGGGATTGTTCGAGTATCTGGAACTGAGGCATTTTCAGTATTGGCAAATATTGTCAGGAAAAAAGAGAAACTTAATGCTCTCAAAGACAAGCAGATGCAACTGGTCGATATCCTCGACAAAGATGGGGTAATCGTCGACCAGGCGATGGTTGTGAAATTCAGTGAACCTCACAGCTATACCGGAGAAAACGTTGTAGAGATATTTCTTCATGGCAGTCCCTTCATTATTTCCCAGGTGATCGATCTCTGTTGTCGGGTGGGCGCCCGCCTGGCTGAACCCGGCGAATTTACTCTGCGGGCTTTCTTAAATGGCAGGCTGGATCTGACCCAGGCGGAAGCAGTGAGTGATCTGATTTCAGCCAGCGGTAAGGCATCGCATCGAGCCGCTCTTTTACAGAAGCAGGGAAACCTGTCAGAACGAATTCACCAAATACGAGATCGGATTATTTCTGTTTTAGGCCTTATCGAGTTGGATATTGATTTTACGGATCAAGAACTTCCGCTTTTGGATAACACCAAAATAATGGGTGACTTAGAAGATATATTCGAACTCCTTGAAGATCTTTTGAAAAGTTATCAGCGCGGGCGGCTGGCCATGGAAGGAGCTGTGATTGTTATCGGTGGACCACCTAATGTGGGAAAATCAACGCTCTTTAACGCTTTAATAGGGGAGGATAAGGCGATCACGCATGATGTCCCCGGCACAACCAGGGATGCTGTAGAGGCTATGGTGGAATGGGGTGGATGGACCGTTCGATTGGTTGATAGCGCCGGAATAGACGAGGAATATTCGGGAGTTGACCAGCAGGCTGTAGATCGTTCGAAGCGGCTAACAGAAACAGCGGATTTAGTATTGTGGGTGGTGGATGCTGTTGATGCAGAGAAAGCGGAGAAGCCGTCCTGGATCACTGCAAAATGTATGATTGTGATAAACAAGGTCGATCTTGTAGATGAGTCTATTCTGTCGACATTCGATTTTATTGCGGTTTCAGCTTTAAAACGGTTGGGCCTGGATCGCATCAAAGATGACGTTATCAGCGACATATTCGAAGATAATCGTATAATTGAAAGTACCGCCCTCTTAACCAAAGAGCGACACCATAAGGCCGTTGAAGCGGCAATCGGATTTATTGTTAATGCCAAATTTATTTTTCAAGAAGGCAGCGGCATTGAATTGGCGGCCTTCGAGTTAAATGAAGCGGTTCATAAATTGCAGGAAATAACGGGCGAAATCACGAATGATGACATCCTACAGGATATCTTTTCGCGCTTCTGTCTCGGAAAGTAGGAAGTTGCCGATTGTTTCACGTGAAACATTTTAAGGAATAGAACGATTTTGTTTCACGTGAAACAATTGAAGTGGATTTGGACTTGAGGGGTGAATGAACGAGCAGTCTCGTAAATTTGATGTTATTGTGGTCGGCGGCGGGCATGCCGGGTGTGAAGCGGCTTCGGCAGCAGCTAGGTTGGGTTGCCGGACTGTTCTAATCACTCAGGATGCTAAGAAGCTTGCCGCGATGTCGTGTAATCCAGCGATTGGAGGGTTGGCAAAAGGGCATCTCGTGCGCGAAATTGATGCATTAGGCGGTATTATGGGGGTGATTACCGATCGCTCTTCGATACAGTGCCGTATGCTGAATCGATCCAAAGGACCGGCGGTTTGGTCGCCTCGCGTGCAGTGTGATCGCTTGAGATACAGTGAGGAAATGGTGGCATTGATTCGGGAGACCGAGAATCTTGAGGTTTGCGAAGGCGAAGTAGTCGATCTCATCATAAATGGATCTACTTGTGTAGGAGTTGTGCATAAAAATGGGGTGGAAATCGCAGGACAGAGAACCGTGTTGTGTGGTGGCACGTTCTGGAATGCGGTTATCCATATTGGTGAATGGTCAACTGCAGCAGGAAGGATATTTGAAGCACCTGCGGTAGGTCTTTCAGACAGCTTATCAAGATTGGGCCTGCAAAAAATACGTTTAAAGACGGGCACACCGCCGCGCTTAGATGGTAAAACGATAGATTTTTCTAAGTTAGATCAGCAGGACAGCGATCCTGAACCGATCTGGTTCTCGCAGAATCATCCAAGTGAGCAGTCGCCTCAGAAGCCCTGTTTTTTAGCTTATACGAACGATGCCACGCATAAGTTACTCTCTTCTGGTTTAGACCGATCACCTCTATATTCAGGGCGAATTGGCGGAACAGGCCCCAGATATTGCCCATCTATCGAGGATAAGATCGTCAGATTCGCAGACAAAGAGCGACATCAGTTGTTTTTAGAACCAGAAGGATTGGAGACAGACGAGTATTATATCAATGGTTTTTCCACGTCTATGCCGGAGGATATTCAGGAGGCTGCACTAAAAACGGTGCCCGGCTTGGAAAGGGTTAAGGTTAATCGTCCCGGGTATGCCGTGGAATACGATGCCTTTCAGGCAAATCAGCTAAAAAATTCCTTGGAAACGAAGCTGGTTCGGCATTTATATCTGGCAGGTCAGGTCAATGGGACCTCCGGTTATGAAGAAGCTGCAGCGCAGGGATTGATTGCCGGGATTAATGCCGTCAGGTCTTTGACGCAGAAAGACCCCATTATTTTAGGCAGAGATCAGGCTTACGCGGGGGTACTGATTGATGATTTAATCACCAAAGTGCCCGTAGAGCCTTATCGGATGTTTACCTCCAGAGCGGAGTTCAGGTTGCTGCTGCGTCAGGATAACGCTCACCTCAGACTCTATGAAATAGCGAAGGATATCGGACTTAAGAGCAAAGCAAACCTGGCAGCGATAGCAGACGTTAAAAATACTGCGAAGATCGTTTTTATCGAGCTTAAATCGACTCGGATCAAGCTCTTTGATACGACACAGCCGATCGCTGTTTTTTTGAAGCGGCCTGAAATTACGCTGCAGAGCTTAATGCGTGATCAGTCTCTTCCTGATCGCACCGTTGACCTGATTAGATTGCATTCTGAGGCTGCGCGCCAAGCTGAGCTTGAGATAAAATACGAAGGATACTTGGTCCGCCAGAGAGCTCAGGTAGACGCTTTTCGTAAAATGGAAAACCAAAAACTCCAGTCGAACTTTAATTATACCTCTATCAACGCTTTATCTGCTGAAGCAAGGCACGCCTTGCAAGGGACACAACCCTCTACGTTAGGACAGGCTTCCCGTCTGCCTGGAGTTCGTCCCGCAGATATTTCAGTGCTGATGGTCGTTCTCAGGCAAAACTACCAACGATCGTAATGGAAATTGCACTCAAATAGTAACGATTTCAGGCAATTTATAAATAGAGAAGTGTGGATAACTTTACAAGCAGCGAATGAGCCTTAATACGCACAAAATATTAGACCTACGAGATGTTGATAAGTCTGCGCTTGAGGCGCAATGTTGTGCGTATGCTGAGACTTTAAGTTATTGGAATTCAATAACTAACCTGGTATCAACAGGTGATGTTGACAACTTGTTGGTAAACTTAATTAACGAGTCGATAACTCTATTGCAGCATGAGGAATTAGAGGTCGGATCAAGGGTCTTAGACATTGGCAGTGGAGCGGGAATCCCTGCGTTTCCCTTAAAGTTCGCACGGCCGGATCTGAATATGACGCTGATTGAAGCGCGACGCATGAAAGCCGCGTTTCTTCGCCGGGTGGTCGATGAGTTATCTCTGCAAAATGTGACAGTCATCCACGACCGGATCGGCGCAGAATTCAAGATGCCATCCTGGGTTGGTCAGTTTGATATGATTACCTCGAGGGGGGTGGGGCAGACCGTGAAACTTTTCAACTATTTAAGGCCTTTCCTTAGAACGGGAGGAAGCATCTGTTTTTTTAAGGGGAGCAGTGTAAGTAAGGATGCGGAGGCGTTAAGGGACGAATCAGACGCAGAGATCAGGATACATGAGGTTTCGCGTTCGATATCTCTGCTGGTGGTGCAGCCAGATTTCGAACGATAATACACGATATATCCGATGAATAATCTATCAGTAAGAATATTAGAAGCATTGCAGCTTCTGGAAAAGAATCAGGGTGAAAAGCAGTGGCCGGGCCCATCTGATGCACTTGATAATCTGATTTTAACAGTCTTGTCACAGAACACCAACGATAACTTGCGCGATAGGGCTTACAACAGAATGCTGGAGATTTATCCTTCCTGGGAAGAGGTGATGAACGCTCCGACCGAGAAACTGGAAGATGCGATTCGGATCGCTGGTTTGTCGCAGCAGAAGTCTGAACGCATTCAGGCGATCCTGCGCTGGATCAAGCAAGAATTTGGCGAACTATCTTTGCGCCAGTTGAAGAATTATAACAACGATGCCGCCATTGAACTTATGACCGCACAAAAGGGTATCGGAATTAAGACGGTAACCGTGGTTTTGATGATAACTTTAGGCCGTGATCTTTGTCCGGTCGATACGCACGTGCATCGCATTGCGAGGCGGTTAGCCTGGGTGGATTGGAACACCACCGCAGAAAAAACATTCTGGCAGCTTCGACCGCATGTTCCAACGGGAAAAGGGCATTCGCTGCACATGAATCTACTGCAATTTGGACGTACAATCTGTCAAGCACGCAAACCCAGATGCCGGGACTGCTTCCTTTGGGATCAGTGCAGGTGGGATGAAAAGATACCCAAATAGTTGTTATTTATGGTATTATACTCGCAATAACTTCGGGACATGGAGATTTAATTGATAAAGATAAGAGAGAACCTTCGCAACGTGGCAATCATCGCGCATGTCGACCACGGCAAAACGACCTTGGTCGACGGTATGCTGCATCAATCCGGTATTTTCGGAATCCGTGAAAAAATAGCTGAGCGAGCGCTGGATTCGATGGATCTTGAGCGCGAAAAAGGCATCACGATCATGGCGAAGAATACCGCCATTCCCTACCACGGCACAACGGTCAATATCGTCGATACGCCGGGACATGCTGATTTCGGCGGGGAAGTGCAGCGTATTCTGAAGATGGTAGATGGCTGTCTGCTGCTGGTGGATGCCTCAGAGGGGCCGTTACCGCAGACGCGTTACGTTTTATCCAATGCTCTGGAAAATGGATTATCGCCCATTGTGGTCATTAACAAGATCGACCGGCCGGACGCTCGCATTGAAGAGGTCTTAGATGAAGTGTTGGAACTCTTTCTGGATCTGGACGCCACAGAGGAGCAGTGCAACTTTCCAACGGTTTTCACCGTAGCGAAAAATGGCACTGCTACCTTGGATTATAACGTCCCAGGGAAAGATTTGCGGCCGCTATTCGATTTGATTATAGAGAGAGTGCCACCGCCATCCTACGAGGAAGGACACCCTCTGCAATTGCAGATTACGTCATTGGATTACAGCGATTATTTAGGACGAATTGGTATCGGACGAATTACCAATGGCGAATTGCACACGGGACAGATCGTGCTGATGGCCGACAGTGATGGCGAGACGTTAGGCGAAAAAGCAAAGATCACTAAACTGTACGGTTTTTCCGGATTAAAGCGAGAGTCGATTACGAAAGCAGTGCAGGGAGATATCATTGCTATTGCCGGTATTGAGGGGATGAAACTGGGGGGAACTTTGACAGATCCCGAAGACCCGCGCCCCCTGCCCGGTTTGCGCATCGATGAGCCATCCTTGGAGATGGTATTTTCGATCAATACGTCGCCAGTTGCCGGACGTGAAGGGACTTTACTGACCAGCCGCCAACTTAAGGATCGTCTTTTCAAGGAGATACAGGGGAACCCTTCTTTGCAGGTAGAGGCGACGGACAGCGCCAATTCTTACAAGATAGTGGGGCGGGGCGAACTGCAGATGGCCATTCTGATTGAAACCATGCGCCGTGAGGGGTTTGAGCTGGAAATCGGAAAACCTACGGTAAGAACTCGCCGTGAAAATGGTCAATTACTGGAACCTTTTGAGCACTTGACGATCGACTGTCCGGAAGCCTATTTGGGCACTGTTTCACAGATGTTAGGACCGCGCAAAGCAAAGATGCTGAAGATGGTCAACCATCAATCAGGATGGGTGCGGCTCGAGTATGAAATCCCCATGCGCGGATTAATTGGTCTGCGCCTGGCCCTGATCGTCGATTCACGCGGAACAGCAGTGGTAAACAATGTATTTCTCGGCTGGAAGCCGCATTTAGGTGAATTCCACCGCAAAGTCACGGGTGTGCTGATTGCAGATAGAATGGGTATGGCGACCGCTTATGCGCTGGCCAATCTGCAGGAACGCGGGGTGTTGTTTATCTCGCCAGGTGATGACGTTTATACCGGACAGGTTGTGGGAGAATATTCGCGGGACAAGGACATCTGGGTCAATGCGACCAAGGAAAAGAAGCTCAGCAATATGCGTGCTTCCGGGTCGGATGAGGCTTATCATATTCATCCCGCGCGGATCATGTCGCTGGAGATGGCTCTGGAGTTTATCGAAGATGATGAATTTGTGGAAGTTACGCCTAAATCAATCCGCCTGCGCAAGCATTACTTAAGCGAAGATGACGCCAAGCGGCAGAAACGGGGAGTGGCGAAGCTGTAAACTCACTAATTGCCGGATAACAACTAATAAATGCGGTATTTGCATCTACTTCTTGCATTTACCGCTTTTTTTTTGTATATTATCAAGAAATAACTTAATCCAAGCAGGAGACTAGACGATGTTATGCCTTTGAGATTATCCTGACATCTGCAGATCGCGGATGCAGAAAAGTCAGCCGGTGGGATCGCCGGGGAAGGAGGCCGCCAGGTAATTTAAAAGGCTCATTCCTCCATTGCCCCCCTGCATTCCAACCGTGTCGAGACGACGCAAACCAACCCGTAAAGTCGCAAAATTAACCACAATGGAGGAAAAAATGGAACGGTTGGACATCTCTCTTAAGAATGTAAATGAAGTTTACGACGGTCCCGAGGGTGTGCTCTGGGAGCTGATCATGGGCGAGCAGATTCACGTCGGTGGGTTCAAATCGTCGATGATGCTGGCTCAGAATGCCGGAATTCAGCCCGGCTGGAGGGGATTGGATCTCTGCAGCGCTCTGGGCGCGGGATGCCGCTTTCTGGTGAAGAATTTCAATGTCAGCATGTGCGGTCTGGATGGAACACAGACGATGCACGCCAAAGCTCAGGCGCGTGCCCAGGAAGAGGGTCTTGCTGACAGAATCGAATTCAAACTGGGCGACGTCACAGAAATTCCCTGGGTGGACAATACATTCGATTTTGTCTGGGGTGAAGACGCTTGGTGTTATGTCAATGATAAGGCAAGATTGATTTCTGAAGCCACACGAGTGTTGAAGCCGGGTGGTTTACTGGTCTTCACTGATTGGATCGAGGGCGCTGCCGGATTGTCTGACGATGAAGCCAGGCGGATCAATTCATTTATGAAATTTCCCTACATGGAAAATCAGAAGGGGTATGAAAAGCTGTTTGCGGATAATAGCTTGACCCTCTTAGAAAGCACTGATTTGACTGAAGAGTATGCTGGCTATGTCGATTTGTATATCAAAATGCTGGTAGATCAGTTGTCCTACGACGCTTTGAAAATCATTGGAGATAATCTGGAGCTGTTCCAGGCGATGGGCGGTGAGATGGCTTTCATGGGCGAGAAAGCTCACGAAGGCAAGATGGGCCGCGGCCGTTTCATCTGCAGGAAATAATGCAAATGATGGACTTACTAAATGGGGGAGGGTGGCTCAGACCCTCCCTCCTCGCACTGTTTTTCTGGGGACTTTGGGGCTTTTTAACCAAGCTCAGTTCTGACCGCGTTCCGTGGCAGATGTTAATGGTTTTGTTCGGTATCTGCACGCTGTTGGGTGGTTTGGCGGCGGGTCCGCTGAAATTCAAGTTTGATTTGTGGCATGGGGTCGGGCTGGCTGCCGGGCTGGCAGGCGCGTTAGGGTTTCTTTACTTTTACATCGCCATATCGCGTGGTCAGGCATCGACGGTGATCCCGTTGACTTCATTGTATGTGGCGGTTGCTTCGGTGCTGGCTTTCGTTCTTCTTGCGGAGCCGGTGACATTGAAGAAGTTATTAGGAATTGTTTTCGCAATCATCGCCATGGTTCTTTTATCAGGCTAATTGCTATCAATAGACCAAGCTAACGTAACACTTGAAGATGTCTGAACTTTATACAAAACTTTCCGACGCTGTCGTGGCCATGAAAGCTGACGACGTGAAACAATTGGCGCAACAGGTCTTAGCTGAAGGGCTGGCTCCTGAACAGGCCATAGAACAGGGCTTAGCCGCAGGCATGAATCGCGTGGGCGAACTGTTTGCAGCTAAGGAGTATTTTGTTCCTGAGGTGCTGGTCTGTTCGCGTGCCATGTACGCCGGATTTGATATTTTAAAAGATCACGTGGTTGAAGGAGCGATCAACAACAAGGGCACTATCGCCATTGGTGTAATAGACGGTGATTTTCATGATATAGGCAAGAATATCGTGAAGTTGATGCTGGAAGCGGCAGGGTTTCGCATGATCGATCTGGGTAAAAACGTGACTTTGGATCGTTTTTCAGAAGCTGTCGATAGAGAAAATCCCAGAATCATAGCGCTTTCAACGCTGATGACCACGACGATGGACAGTATGCTTGAGATTACAGCCAAACTCTTGCAGAAAAAACCGGATCTGAAGGTAATTGTGGGCGGCGCGCCTGTGGATACCGATTTCGCAGAATCTATTGGCGCTCATTTCTACGGCGGTGACGCTCGCGCCGCAGTTATCGGCGCACATCAACTGTTAGGACTTTCTCTTGAGGCGTGAAACCTTCGACAGACTTTTTACTGCACTGCAGGGTCAGCGCTGCGCGCGCGGGCCGATGATCGCAGCAGACCACCTGGCGGTGCTGATAAAGCAGCCATTGGGAGAGGTTTGCCGCCGCAGCGATTTACTGGCCGAAGGACTTTTGTACGCACAAAGACTCTATCACAGTGACTTCATCATCGTGTTTTCCGATGTTTCCGTTGAACCGGAAGCGCTGGGTGTTCTACTGGAATATTTCCCCGATACGAATCCTCAACCCGCTATGCAACTGAAGATATCTGAGATAAAGGCGTTCGATTACACCAGACAAGGCCGTATTCCCGTACTTCTCGAAGCGGCGTCTTTAAGTAGTATGGCTCTGCCTGCTGAAATGCCTATTTTCGTTTCCATGAAGGATCCTTTCAGCCTTGCGGCGATGGCTATTGGCACGGAGAGATTCCTGGAATTGATGATCACTGGTGCCGCGAGAATAGTGGATCTATTGGAAAAGGTTACCCAGTGTCAATCCTATCTTATTGATAATATTGTATCTAATAACTATATTCCTTTCATTGGCGCGCCCATTGCGTCTGGTGGACTCATAGGTAGAAACTACTTCAGACGGTTTGCTATGCCTTATCTGGAGAAGCTGCTCGCACGAATCCCTGCAGATAATTTCCGCTGTCTTCACATTTGTGGAGAAATCGGGATGCTGGGAACTGAACTGGCTGATCTGAACCTGGATCTGTTGAGCTTTGAAGATTGGCATGAGGCGATGTGGAAGCCTGAGCAGCAGGCTATAGCGATGGGATTTGTGCCGACGAATCTGTTCATGCCAACTGCCAACGGTGATCTGGATGCGGCCATCAGCCAGTGCCGCAAGGTTTTACCTGAGCCCTATATCCTTTCTGCGGGATGCGATCTGCCCGCGAAAGCAGACCCTAAGCGGGTGCAGAAAATGATGCGATAGTGTCGAATTTGAATGACTAAGCTGAGAGAAAACAGAGAATACACAGTTTTATTGAATCCCGACGGCCGTGAGATCAAAGTCCAGAAAGGACAGAATCTTCGATCAGCGCTGGCCTCAGCCGGGATTTTCTTTCCTCAAAATTGTACTGGGAAGGGAAAGTGCGGTCACTGCCGGGTACTGTTCGAAACTGAGTTACCGCCCGTACAGAAGCGCGAAGCTGAACTCTTAGGAGAGCATACCGATTACCGCCTCGCCTGCCTGCAGCACATCCAATCCGATTGTGAAATCTCCATTCCACGGCTGCAGGAATGGCGCATCGAGAAGAATATCAGGGATTTTGATTTCGCGGGGAGGGTCAGCAGGAGCTTTGGCATTGCGATTGATCTGGGGACAACGGTCATCGCGTTCTATCTGGCCGATTTTTCCCAAGGGATCATTACAGAACAGTACTCTGTCTTGAATCCTCAGGTGCATCAGGGCGGCGACGTGATGACGCGGCTGACTCTGGCGAGAAAGCCCGAACAGCGAGAAGCTCTGACCGCTTCCGTCAGACAGGGGTTGACTGATGGCATTAAAAAGCTGCTTGCGACGGCACAGATCGCGGTAGATTCTATCTCTACGGTAAGCCTTGCCGGCAACACGACTATGCTGCATCTGCTCCTGGGGCGCGACGGAGAAGGGTTGGAAATCGCTCCCTTCCGGTCGCCTCTGGAAGGCAGGAAGAAACTCGTGTTGGATCCAGCCTGGATCGGATTGTCTGCCAGAACCAAATGCGATCTTTTTCCTGTTTTGACAGGCTTCATCGGCGGTGATACCACTGCGGCCATTATCGCTGCGGATATGGATTTACCCGAGGGACATCGTTTGCTGATAGATCTGGGCACAAATGGTGAAATTGTCCTGACGGCAAACGGAGACATCCTGGCGACCTCAACGGCAGCCGGTCCGGCATTTGAAGGTGTGGGGATGGCGGCAGGGATGCCAGCCTTACAGGGAGCCATCGAAGGGATATCCGATGAGGGTGATCCTTTTGTGATTGGCGGGGGTGAGCCGGTGGGATATTGCGGATCGGGTTATATTTCTACTATTGCGTATCTGCATAAGGCTGGAATCATCGACAAGACCGGTTTGATCCGGCAAGATCATGAAAATATCCGCCGCTGGACACCGATTCCGCAAAGCCGCCAGGATCTGTATCTGACTCAGGATGACGTGCGCAAATTTCAACTGGCAAAGGCTGCGATTGCCGCTGGAATAGAAATACTATGCGAGCAGGCAGGGTTAGATCCAGCACAATTAGATGAGATTATCGTCACTGGCTCTTTCGGGAATCGGGTGACCCCCAAGTCTGCGGTTGCAGTCGGTTTGATCCCCGACATACCAATAGAAAAGATCACTTTCATGGATAATGCCGCGGGGCGCGGGGCGCTACTCTGCCTGGGCAACAGCCATTTCGTGAGGCGTGCGGCGGATCTGCCGGGAAAAGTTAAGGTCGTCAATTTGGGCGACCACTCTAATTTTCAGGATATTTACGTGGCAAATATGTCATTTTGAACCATGATAGAATCGAACACGATAGAAGATTGGGAAGCCGCGTACGCGGAAGAAGCTAAGAATAAGCCTAAGATCGCTTATCTCTGTTTGCGTGTGCCGCCTGAGTTGATCGAAGCGGCGGGCGCTATTCCCATTCGTATTGCACCGCGCAAAGAATTCGATACATCGATAAATGGTCTGATCCGATCCGACGGGTGTTCCTTCTGCCGGTCTGTGCCTGCCATTCTGGAGACACCCTGTTATCAGAACGTCAAAGCTGTTATTGGCGGAAACTGCTGCGATCAAATGCGGAGACTATTGGATACTTTAGGTGAGTCTCTCGAAATCCCCGTCATCCTCTATGGCGCTCCCAGAACCTGGAACGCTGATCGATCCTATTTTCAGGTGGAATTCCAGCAAGCGTTTAAGTACCTGTTTGACCAACTGGATTTGCAGCTCGACATCAATTGCCTTGAATCTATCATACCATTATACAATAAGCTCAGGAATCGCATCGCTGAATTGCGCATGGCCAATAGTATGTCGAATGGCCTGCTGCAAGACCTGGCCAGATCGTCTCTTCCGGTTATCGAAAAACTGAAATTTCTGGAGCAGATAAATACCGAACCTTCAGGTAATCAACCGATTCGTCTATTACTGGCTGGCAGTATTCCCGGAGTCTGGGAATTAGCAGAAATCGAGAAATGCGGAGTTTCGGTGGTTGCCGATGTAACCTGTCTGGGGGATCGTGTCTTTCAGTTTTTGGTGAAAGAGTCCGGCAATCCGTGGGAAAATTTGTACGACGCTTATGTTGAAGGAAATCTGTGTCCCCATCGCCGTCCTGTGGATCCGCTGATAGATAATATCAAGCGAATGATCGATGAGCGCGCAGTGCAGGGGGTGGTTTACCGTTCAGTCAAATATTGCCATCCCTGGGGATTGCTAGCTGATAGAATGAAGCAGGAGTTGAATCTGCCCGTGCTGGTCGTCGATGATGATTTGACGTCGCCCGCCGTGAGTAATTTCCGCACGCGGGTGGGCGCCTTCGTGGAGATGCTGCAGAGCCGCAGCCGGAGGCGTGCGTGATTCCGGCGAAGCAAATCAATTACCGGCAGTGGCATGAGCTGTTCAAAGAGATACCGGATGAACGGGTAAAAAACACGCGCTATTACCATCATCTGCCTGACGCTGAGTGGTCGCAATACCTTTTTCCTCCTTCCACGCATGCCGTCTACGGTAACCGGCTGCTGCGAAAGATGAAATTTGACAACTCCCCTGCCGCGCTTCGCCTCTGGGGATTTGTGCTTTCAGAAAGTGAGCGGATCTATCGAGCGCGTCAGGCTGGGATGAAAGTCGTGGCGGTGGTGGGTGATTTAGGCGCTATCACCCCACTGGTTTATTCCTTCCCTGACACCGTAGCTTTTTACCCTGACTGCCTCTGGTGGACGCCTTTCTTAATGGAAAGCCGGGTGCTTTTTAATGAAGCCGGGCAGCTTGGGATGGGGGAGGACTGCTGTTTTGTGCGTGCGGCACTGGGAGCATTTTCGAAGCGGGCCTATTTTCCCAAACCGAATTTGATTATAGGGACTGTCGGCGCGACGTGCGATGATATGGCTGCGGTGATGTCAGGAACGGAATTTATCGGCAACGACGTTTATTACCTGGAACTGCCCGCGCGAGATACCATCCCCGGCAATCAGCAGAGGCAGCTCTCATTTTTAGCAGACCGCTATCGCGAAGTGGCCACGCGGCTGGAAGCAGTTACGGGTCATTCATTCAGTGAAGATCGGCTCCATGAAACAGTCGGAAAGGTCAACCTTATCAGGTCACTAATCTCCGAAGTAAAGGATCTCGCGGCGACCACCGGACCTAATCCCATGGGCGGCATGGAGATGATGAACGTCGAGTTTGCGGCGCTATCCTATTACGGCGATCTGGAAGAATGTACAGCCGTTTTGGGAGCATTTCGGGACGAGATGAAGGCGCGGGTCGAACAGCAGAATGGGTATCCTGATCAACCACTGCGCATCGTCTGGGTCACGCCGCCCGCGGATCCGATTCTGCAAAATTACGCCGAAGATTTAGGCGCTCGTATAGTGGGATCGGAATACGTCATCAATCAGTCTACACCAGCTCTGAAAACGGAAGGAGACGTCTTTGAAAACCTCGCAGAGGGTCAACTGGCGGGATCGCTAATGGGGTCATCCAGATTCAGAGTTGATTTAGTAGTGGATCAGGTTCGCCGTGCTAAGGCCGATGGCGTCATTATTTCGGGGATCTTTGCATCGACGCATTGTCCTTATGAAACCCGGCCGATTATCGACGCGGTACGAAAAGAGGGGGTTCCTGTGCTGGCGTTTGACGTGGTTGCGCCCGGGAAAAAGCAGCTTCAGTCTCAGATTAACAACCGCATGGAGGCGTTTATCGAATCATTACGCATGAGGAGGTCGCGCCGTGCCGGGTGAAATGAATCCTCGCGAACGCTGGGGGCTGCTGCTGATCGACGAAATTCCTGACCGGCCGCCGGTTTATCCACTGGTGACCGCTCACGCAGCGGCAGTGTACGGCTGCGATCTGACGACCTACGTCACCAACGGCAAGGTCATGGCGGAAGCGCAGTTGGCTGCTCAGCGGAAGTATGGCCATGAGGGGCTTTCCGTCTTTTCAGAAGTTGGGATCATCGCGGAAGCAATGGGCAGCCGTTATCATTACCGCCAATATGACGTCCCCATTTTGGATCAGCCCATTATTGATAATCATAATCAGATCGAAAAATTGCAGGCGCCAGATCCAGGGTCTACGGGCAGGCTATCCGTATACCTCGATGCGATTGATACCATGTATGAGGCTGCCGGGGATATTTTGCCCATCTTCGCGTTTATTCCCTGCTCTTTTACGACAGCCGCCGGACTGCGCGGCGTGGAAGAGTTTTTAATGGATACGGTTTTAGCTCCAGAGGCAGCGCATGCAATTCTGGATATTTCCCTGCAGGCGGCGATCCGCTTCTGCGATGCATGCGTTTTAGCAGGAGCCTTACCCGTGCTGGTCGATCCCCTGGCCTCCGGTAGTGTGATATCACGACGGACTTATCAAGAGTTCGCTCTGCCCTATCAGGTAAAACTTATCAGCTATCTGCACCGCTATGATCTGGATATCACGCTGCATGTGTGCGGTGACACTTCCAAAATGCTGGATCTTATTCCGCAAAGCGGGGCGGACCTTTTCAGTCTGGATCAAGCTGAACTGCCGCAGGCGGTCGCTGAAATGGGGGAGAGGGTGAGACTGGTTGGCAATCTGTCACCCAGTAGTTTACTGCCTTCCAGTCATCAAGTGATTTCCGATTGCACACATCGGATTTTATCACAAGGAATTCCCAATCCAAAAGGATTTGTATTATCAACCGGTTGTGAAGTCCCTATCAAATGCCAACCGGAAAAGCTGCAGGCGTTAATTCAAGTCGGGAAACAGGCGCATTATGATTTCCAATGGTAAATCAGTTGCTGGTATCGATATCGGTTCCCGCACCACGAAAGCTGTCATCTGGGATGGCAGCGCCGTTCTGGGAAAGACCTTGATCCCCACCGGCTGGTCGCCGGAAAAGAGCGCACAGAAGGCGTTCGATGAAGTTAAAGGAACGACTCAGATTGATCTGGTGGAGCGGATAGTGGTAACTGGTTACGGGCGTGCGACTGCCTCGTTCGCAGATAAGGCCATCACGGAGATAACAGCCCATGCCAGAGGCGTTTCATACTTATTGCCGGGAACGAGAACATTGATCGATATTGGAGGACAGGATTCCAAAGCGATCATGATCGATGAAGAAGGATTGGTCTTCGACTTTGCCATGAATGACCGTTGCGCCGCGGGCAGCGGTAAATTCTTAGAGTTTTTAGCGATGACCATGGATCTGCCTGTGGCGGATTTCGCTGAGTTGGCATTTGCTTCCACTGATCCCGTGCAGATCTCGTCGATCTGCACGGTATTTGCTGAAAGTGAAGTGCTATCGTTGTTGGCTGAGGGGGTACGCAAAGAGAATATTGCCAACGGTGTCCACCGCTCTATCGCGCAGCGCGTGGCGCAGATGGCGAAATCGCTGCATCCGCAGGCTCCCGGAGCTTTTTCCGGAGGCGTCGCCCGGAACCGCTGTATGGTCAGGGAGTTGAGCGCTGTTTTAGGATTTGAGATGCAAGTCCCGGAGATGCCTGAATATGCGGGCGCATTAGGCGCGGCGATTATTGCGTTGGAGGGGATCGTGTAAACCAATTATCGAGCTAACTCAAACATTGAAAAAGCCCCCTGCAATCGGGGGCTTTTGGTTTACGGTACTGATCAGGGTTAGTATTCAAAGTTCTTGAAATTCAACCTGAAAAAGAGCGAATACAAGATCGGTACGACGCCGAGGGTCAGCAGCGTAGCGAATAACAACCCGAAGATGATCGCTACTGCTAACGACGAAAACAACGGGCCGCCACTGAACCAGAGCGGCATCATGCCGCCCATGGTGGTGGCTGTGGTCAGAAGAATGGGGCGCAGCCTCTTTTGAGCCGCGTCGATAACCGCGCGATGAGGATCCAGACCCAACTCTTCTATCTCGATTTTTATTCGATCCAACAGCACAATGGCATTATTGATGACGATACCGATCAATGATATCATCCCCAACAAGGTCATAAATCCAAATGATTTACCGGTTACCACCAGACCGAAATTGATGCCGACAAACGCCAGCGGGATGGTCAGTAGAATGATGGTCGGACGGCGTAGACTGTTGAACTGTACTACCAGCAGCAATATAATCACCGCCATGGCCAGAGGCATCTTGGCCATGATGGAGCGCTGTGATTCGACGGAAGATTCCAATTCACCTCCGAATTCGTACTTGTATCCCACCGGCCAGTTAGCCTGCTGTTGATCGAACCAGGGTGTTATGACGCCGTAAATGTCCATCGCCGTGAAACCGGCTTCGTTATAGCATTCCACTGTAACCGTCTTAATGCGATCCCGCCGTAAAATCTTGGAAGGCTGCCAGACAACCTTCAAATCGGCGACCTGCTTCAGGGAGACCGTTCGACCCGTAGATTGTGAATAGATATCCAGTGTCTCCAACTTCCCCAGATCCTGTCGATCCGCCTCCGTAGCGCGCAATGTGATCGGGATGACCTTGTCATCTTCACGAAATTGTGTGATTTCAATACCACTCAGGATGGACTGTAAGCTGACCGCCACATCCATACTGGTGACTCCTGCGCGCCGCGCTCTCGCCTGATCGATATTGACCAGAATCTTCTTGATGCGCGGACCCCAGTTATCAGAAATGTTCTTTGTCCCGGGAGTTTCAGCAAGCTTTCCTTTGACGTTTTCCACAATCTGGAAAAGCTGGTCCTCCGATTCACCCGACAGCCTGATTTGCACTGGAGCCATAACCGGTGGACCGTAATCCAGCGGATTGATCAGCGGATTCAGGTCTGGGAAATGTGTAAGGCAATAGCGTTCAAGCTTCTCCTTCGCAGCATCAGCCGCAAGGCGAGTGGTGGCATTGATCAGCATGTAGGCCAGCTCTTCAGCCTGCGGTTCGGGATTGATGGAAAGATAGAATCTGGGTCCGCCCTGGCCAATGAAGCTCGCCCAATTTGTGATGCCGTCGACTCTGGTATTATTTATCATTAGCGAATCGTGCATGAAGGTTTCCAGGTCATCCATCATTGCTTCGGTTATTTCGATGGGCGTCCCCACTGGCAGTTTCAGCGTCGCGGTCAGGAAAGCACGGTCAGAATGAGGAAAAAAGATATTAGGCACAAATTTTCCTAACTGAATTCCCCCGATAAAGAACAAAACAATCCCGATGATGCTTAAGATGGGATGCCGGATCAAAGCCAGCAGAGTCCCGCGGTAAGCCCGATAGAAACCCGAATCATAAGTTTCTTCTTTTGATTTCTGCTTAACTTTGACAAAAAGCACACACATCAATGGTATCATTGTCAGTGAGAGCAACCACGATCCAAGTAGAGTTATGCCTGTGACATAGAAGAGAACGCTGGTGTATTCGGCTGAGGCTGACTCCGCCAATGCGACAGGCATGAAAGCGGCTGTGGTAGTCAGCGATGCGGTTAGCAGGGGCACACGCAGCTCTTTGGCGGCAGCGATAGCGGCTTCCTTGCGCGGCATCCCTTCCTGCATGGAGACCATGATCAATTCCGACATCACGATAGCGTTATCGACCAACAGGCCAAGTGAAATGATCAATGCTGACAGGGAGATCATATTCATCCCTATGCCCACTGTTTTCATCACCGCCAGGGCCAGGAGAACAGCGACTGGAATCAACGATGAGACAATCAAGCCGGTTCTTAATCCCAGGGTAAACATCATCACCAATACGACGATGACAATCGCCTGCAGGAGGTTGCTGCTGAAGCGCCTTGTTGATTTGTTGGCTTCATCCGGTTGAAAAGCGACAAAATCAAATTCGATGCCGATGGGGTATTGAGTCTGGAGAGTGGCAACGATTTCACGGATTTCATCACCCATGTTGATGATGTTGCCGCCTTCACGCATCGAAATTCCGATCCCCAAACTGGGAGTACCCTTAAAGCGCATTTTAGAAATCGGTGGATCAACGTAACCGCGATAAACATGCGCGATATCTCCCAGATAGAGAACGTCACTCTGCCCGGGAAGACTCAGGATAGTTTTTTGCAGATCTTCAATAGAATCAAAGCTGCCCGAGGGCTCTAAAATGATCCGTTCTGTTCCGCTTGTGACTCGCCCACCTGGGAAGAGGATATTTTGCGCTTGCAACGTTTTTTGCAGTTGGGAAGATGAAATCTGCAATTGTGCAAGCTGGGTGTTGTCATATTCAATGAAGATGCGCTCTTCCTGCGCGCCATAGATGTCAACTTTAGCCACGTCGGAAACATTCAGGAAAACGTCGCGCACCTGATCTGCAACGTCTTTCAATTCAACATAGTTGAATCCCTCGCCTGTCAGCGTTAGAATTATACCGAAAACATCACCAAATTCATCGTTGACGACAGGTCGGTGCGCATCCGCTGGTAATTCCGCGCTGGCGCGATCTACTTTTCGCCGGAGATTGTCCCAGATGGGTTGCATCTCCTTGTATTTTTCCTGAATTTCGACATAGATCAGCGATATGCCTGAGCGGGATTCACTGGTGACGAACTTCAGTTCCGGGATTTCTTGGATTACCGCTTCCAGTTTATCGGTGACCAGGTTTTCCACGCGTTCCGGGCTGGCTCCGGGGAAAATTGTCACGATCTGGGCAATGCGAATTGTAAATCCGGGATCTTCTGAGCGCGGCAGGGATTGATAAGCGCCCCAGCCGGCAAAAACAGTCACAAAGATGGCCACCCAGGTGATCCGGTCTTTTTCTATGGCGAATTTTGTAATAGACATCGTTCTTCCTTCCGTTAGAGGAGTCTGACTTTTTGACCATCGACAATACGAGTTACTCCGGCGGTGATAAGCAGCTCACCTTCCTGTAACCCTTCCAGCACTTCCAGACCCTCTTCGGTCAGCTCTCCAATTTGCACTTTTTTGCGGCGTGCGATACCCAGATCATCTTCACCTGGTTCAACGATAAAAACGTAGCGCCCCTGCCGGTCTTCAGCAACCGCGACAGATGGCACCAATATACGTTCACGTGCGGTACTTGTTTCAAAACGAAAAGATACATTCGCAGCCATTCCCGGGCGAACCGCATCTGTCTCTTCATCCAGCCGGATGATGACCGGATAAGTCGTCTCGAATCCAGTCGCCGTCACACCGACTTCCGTCACAGTCGCCTGGAAAGTGCGATTCTGAATCGCATCGAAGGAGACGCTGGCAGAACTGCCGGATTTCACTTGAGCGATCATCACTCCCGGGATGGTGATTTTCACTTCAGGCTGCTTCCCCGACGTTAATACGATGACTGCCTTGCCTGCGGCTACATTTTCGTTGACTTCGGTCATGACAGAAGCGATGGAACCGTCTGCCGGGGCGCGTAAGGTAGTATAATCAACTTGCAGTCTAGCCAGTTCCAGGCGCTTTTCGATAGAACGAACAGCCGCTTCCGCCGATTCGCTTCCCGCGCGGGCGGCGTCCAGATCACTTTTCGATGAGGTGCGATTTTCATAGAGTTCGCGCACACGAGCGTAAGTGGCATTGGCGTTACGCGCCTGAGCCATCGCCTGCTGCAGGGCGGCTTCAGCTTCCTGCACCCGCAAATCGTAATCCTGCGGGTCCAGTTTAGCGATGACCTGATTTTTCTTGATCGTGTCGCCAACTTTCACCGCGAATTGTTTCACAGTTCCTGGCACTTTGAAGCTTAAGTTGGTTTCTGTGCCTGCTTGCGCGGAACCTGAAAAAGTGCGCATTCTCGTTCCACCGGTCATAAATACCTGTTCATATCGGACCGGTCGGATAATAGGTTCGCCCGCCTCCTCTTTTCTTCCGCATCCTGCCTGCAGAACGGCAAGGATCAACAAGGCCAGCGGTACAGTTGTATAAATCGATTTCATTGTTTATCCTCAGAATTATATCTTCTAATGCAACCTGTTCAGGTGATATTACTGCTTGGGAAGCGCATCATTGTCGTACAGGTACTTTTCGAGTCCTTCCAGGTCTTCCAGATTTTGTGCCGGGGTGCGCAAAATGTCAAAAGCGCCGACGGCTCTTTGAACCTGCATATAATCGTTCAGGAAGTTGAAGATTGAATTGGCTGCCATTTGATTGCCGACCAGCGCCGCGTTTTGCGCATCCAACAGCTCCAGGATGGACACGCTGCCCTGACCGTAGGCATTGAGCACTAAATTTAAGGATTGATCTGCTGCCTGAGCGGCGCTTTGCGACAAGCCTATCCCTGCATACGAAGCTCCGGCAATGTGTAATGCCGAACGGATTCTCTGCTCGATTTGATCCGCGATGGACGCCCGCTGTATTTCGAGACGCTGAAGTTCACGGCTTGCTTGAATTCGTTCAGCCTGCTTCGCGCCGCCGGAAAAGAGGGGAAAAGAGAGGTTGACTCCCACACTCCAATTATTATCGTCTGCTGCGGGGAAAGAAAATGGCATCTGCTCGCCCAGATCAAGACCTTCGGTGCCTTCCCCATCTTCCCACCAGAGCTGAGAAACGTCCGCCTGCAATCCCAGAGTTGGCGTATAAAAAGCATGTGTCGCTGAGGTTTTACGGCGTTTAACGGCATCGATTAAAGCATCCAGTTGTTTCAACTCTGGTGAATTTTCCAGACCGCGTTCGACCAGGTAATCCCGCACGACATCGAATGTCCAGGGATTGTCGATGTAATGGAAAAGACGCTCATAGGATAGCAGTAGTTCCGGATCATGTAGATCGGCTTCAATGGTTTTAAAGGGATCTTCCAGGGGGCGATCCAGGATGCGGTTCAGTTCCATCTCTGCCAGGTTTCGTTGAGAATTCCCTTCGATGACCGCTAAACGGCTGTTGGCGATTTCTGCTTCCCAGCGAAAGACCTCTGCCGGGCCCGCGACGCCGATGGCATCGCGCACCTGGGCTGCTTCTAAATTTGATCGGGTCAGCTTCAGGTTATCCTTTTGAATCCGTTCTACCGTTTTTGTCCGCAGGACGTTCAGGTAGGCTGTAGCGGCTGCTAAAGCGATATCCAGCCTCTTCAGCTCTCTTTCGGCTGTCCGTGCAATCTGTAATTTCTTCTGGATTGACAAATTCGCCAGGGCAGGTTCGGAGAAGAGGACTTGTGTCAAAGTACCAGATCCGGTCAGACTCTTTTCTGCCTGCTGGCCGAAACTGGCGGCGGCTCGGTCATCATCGATGAGCACCCCCGCAGCGCCGATGTCAACATGAGGCAGCAGGTTTGACCAGGCATTTTTCACATCTTGAGCGCCAGCCTGGACGGCGTAATCCTGAACCATTAATTCCAGATTAGCGGTCATTGCTTCACGAATCGCCTGAGCGAGCGTCAGTTGACGGGAGATATCTTCGCGTTTTTCGGAAATCAGATCGGCTTCAGTCAGTATTGCCCATGTCGGAAAACGCCCGATGGCGCGTGCGGTGGTCATATTGATCGACAATCGCTTCCCCAGGGAAAATGCCACCGGTATTTCGCCGGGTTCCTCCCCGAAAAGAATGCGCTGCAGGTTCAAGGCTGCACGACGCGCGGTGCGGTCAAAAAAGTCATCTCCAGAGAGCCCCATATAAATTCCCCGACTAACGTCTGCCTTGCCCATCACAGAGAAACTGGGTAATTTCTGATCGATAGAATAGCGGACCAATTTGTCGAACTCTGCATCGGGGAGATGATAAGCCGCGCCAACATAGACTGCGTCAGTTCCTTCAGGAATTTGTGAGATGACCTCTTCAACCGAATCACCTATCGGGATGACGGATACATTGATTCCCAGTTCATCCCCCACCTGTTGTACGAGCTGTCGAAATTGTGGGGCAGAACTATCCATCAGGCCGTTTAACAGGAAGGTTACTTGCTGGCAGCCGGTTACTTCCTGAAACGTCCGCAGGTCATCATAAACTGTGCAGGGCATG
>JAHJDJ010000161.1 GCA_018812585.1 bacterium | reverse complement strand
TCGGCGCCGTCCTTAGTGAACGGGAAGCCGCTTTCATCGAAGATCGTGGAGGGATTCCAACCTACACGAGCGATGAAATCATAGCTGCCACCAGCCCAACCACCAGGCACCGGGAACCACATGTCCGGACGGTTGATCGTCCAGCCCGGCTGATAGTTGCTGAAGGAGCGTTCCACGACGGTCGTCGGAGCGCCGCCCTGATACTCAACATCCAACCAGGCTTCGAAGTTGATGGGAACTGTTTCGAAGTGTTCTACGAAAACCCCGAACATCAGGTTGCCGCCGCCCGCCGGAACCGGAGAACCACCGATGTAGGTCAAGTCGACGTTCATATCCCATACCGGAACCTCGGCAGGATACATCTCATAGACCGCGATCACGTCTTGCGGTGAAGCCTGACCCAGAGCGCCCAATACGAAGAAACCTGGCCATGCTTCATCCGTAAAGCACAAACCACCTGCTATGTTTGAAGTGTAGCCTGGAGGCAGCGGGAAGTTGTAGCTTACACCCGTCATCACGTGATTGATGGGATCGAATTGGAAGACAGTAGTGCCAGCCGGTGTGCCGGTTTGGTCATAAACCCACAGCCAGGGACCATCCGGTGCAGCGTCATCCCAAGCCATACCATAGACAGCGGTCAGGCCAGAAGCACCCGTCCAGGCCACACCGCCCGCACGGTCAAATTCGTAGATCGGTGTGCTGAAAGAGGCGGTCCAGAAGTGATCCATAACCGGGTCATAAGCCAATGCACGGCAAGGATTGACCGGACCGTTGATCAACATGGCTGGCACTTCGTTACCAGCATAGTCGAAGGCATGAACCGCTAAATCACCCGAACCATACAGATAGCTGCCGTCATAAGCCAGGTCGCGATAACCCCAGCCAGTGGTGGTGGTCTGAAGCACGCGATTGACCAGACTGCCGTCCGGATTGAGGATGTTGATATAATTGTCAGTGGCTACACCAGAGCTGACGCCGCCATCGGTTACGTACCAATGACCATCCGCAAATTCAACGCCCAAGCACAGAACGCTGGTCGTCACAGCCATGTCATAGGTGGCTAAGAGATCCCATTGAGCATCCATTGGGTATGATGGGGCTACCGGGCCAATATACGGTGCCGCATCAGTTACTGATGCTAGTGCTTGCAACTCTTTGTCTTTCTCGACGCTTGCCATTACCGATGTGACGGAAAGCAATAAAGCTGCGCACAATACAAAAATCATCGTTGTTCTTGTCATAACCACTCCTTTTGATTGATGGATTGATATTGGGTGTTACTAACGATGGAATGTATCATTTCGGTCATAAAAGATCCTCTTACAACCGAACTGAGTTCGTTGACTGGGAAGTTTTCTGAGGAGTAGGGAAGGAAAACTGGCGCCACTTGCATGTTTGATACACTGCTTAGTGTGCTATAAAGTTTTAGTGCATCTAATATAAAGAAAAATTCTCGATAAGTCAAGCACTATCTCGCACACCCACATTTTTCCTTTCAGGGATAATTCACTAATTATTAATAAGATAACGTTCATGTGATACAAATCACATCCAAAATAGACACATTTAACCAAGACAATTTTAAAGAAAACTTGCTCAGTCGTTGTTATCGTGACAAAATTTTATGAATTTTAAACCTTTCATAAATTGGACACTCACCAACCGGTGAGTCTTGAAATCGCCGCATATTCTGCTGCGGATATTCTTAGTTTAACAATTATTCCATTCGCGAACAGGCCCATATTCGGCAACTTTGACTTGACTTTCGGAAGCTCAATAGTTAACATGTAGTAATGCAAATGGGATGAGTTTTGAAATATTCCAGAAAAGAAAATCCAGCATAAATATGTTTGACAATCTTAAAGGAATTTTGTATATTGTCTCTTTCCAAAGCCACCGTAACTCAGATGGTAGAGTAGCTGATTCGTAATCAGCCTGTCGGAGGTTCGACTCCTCTCGGTGGCTCTCTGTAATCCCTTCTATCGAGAAGGGGTTAATTATATAGGAAATGGTTAAAACTGACTTAACATGAAACCTGTCGTGATTATCGGCGCCGGTCCTTCCGGTCTGGCTGCTGCCTATGAACTCACCAAGAACAATGTTTCCGTCGTTATCATCGAGCGCTTGCCGCAAATCGGTGGGCTCTCACGCACCCTGCGCCGGGATGGCGCACGATATGATATCGGTCCACATCGCTTCTTTACCCAAAATAAAGAAGTCCATCAGCTCTGGGTCGATATCCTGCAGGATGATCTGCTCGCCGTTGAACGCCTCACTCGCATCTTCTACAAGAACAAATTCTTCTATTACCCGCTGCAACCGATGAACGCGCTTTTCGGCATCGGAGCGATTGATACAGTAAAGATCTTGAGCAGCTATTTTTCGACTCGTATTCAACAACGCATGACACCCAGGGAAGCGAAAACGTTTGAAGACTGGGTGGTGGCGCAGTTTGGCCGTCGGCTGTTCGAAATCTTCTTTAAAACCTATACTGAAAAAGTCTGGGGGATTCCCTGTACCGAAATCGGCGCTGAATGGGCTGGTCAGCGCATCAAAGGACTCTCCCTGTGGACGGCAGTAATGAACGCCGTTTTTAAACCTAAGAGTAAGAACATCAAGACGCTGGTCGATGAGTTCGTTTTCCCCCGCGGTGGCGCCGGGATTATATATGAGATGATGGGTGAACAGGTTCAGCAGCACGGCGGCAAAATTGTTACCGATTCGCATGCTGTTGGATTCCGCCATGAAGGAAACCGCGTTAAATCTGTCATCGTGGAAAACTCGCGGGGACAACAGGAAGAAATCGAAGGCGATGCTTTTCTGGTCAGTTCGCCCTTAACCGAGGGGATCTTAGGCTTCGACCCATTACCACCCCGAAATATCATGGACGCAGCCGAAAGCCTTCGCTATCGTGCTCACGTTGGGGTGGATCTTGAAGCTGCCGGAAATCCGTTCCCAGATAACTGGATTTACGTCCATGCAACCGACGTCTACTTAGCGCGCGTGGCCAACTACCGCAATTTCTCGAAAGAAATGGCGCGCACAACCGATACCTCTCCACTGACGGTGGAGTACTTCTGTTTTCGCGGTGATCATATTTGGAATCGCAGTGATGAGCAATTGATTGAACTGGCCACTGAAGAAATGAAGCAGATGAAAATTCTGATGCCGGATCAGATCTCCAACTCATTCGTCGTCCGCAACGAAAAAGCCTACCCTGTTTTGGAAATAGGATACGAGAAAAAGATGGATCTGCTGAAGGATTATACGTCAAGTTTCGAGAACTTCCAACCCATCGGCCGCTGTGGCATGTTTAAATATAACAATATGGATCATGCTATCGTCACCGGACTTTTAGCGGCGCGTAATTATATGGGAGAGAAGTTCGACGTCTGGTCAGTCAATATCGATGCGGACTATCATGAAGGCGGCGAAGCGCTTTCCACCAAATCAAATCCGGGTGAAGAGACATCCAGGTAAAATCGGAAATATTGGATAATCAAGCCAGGCAGCAAACATCCCGAAACCAGTGGATTTTCTGGGTTGTAGCTGCCGGTTTTATTTTATGGGCGGTGGCCTGGGCCTGTGTCTTCGAACCCGAACATGACGAAATTGAACACTTCCACGCCGCCTGGTTGATGCACCAGGGTGAGCAACCCTTCGATGATTTCTTCGAACACCACGAACCTGCCTTCTGGAATCTTTTACAGCTTTACTACCTGATCTTTGGCGAAAATTACGGTATTATCCTGACCGCGCGTCTCTTGACTTTAGCTATATTTCTCCTCACTTCATTCTACACTTTTCGTGTTGCTCGGTTTTTCACAGGACCAGAAGGAGCCTGGATCGCCGCTTTTTCCTTCCCTCTCTTCAATATGAGCTATATGATGGCAAACCTGTTCGTGCGTGGTGATCCATTGATTTTGCTGTTATTGATGATCTGCCTGTATTCGATCATCGGTCTCACCCAAAAGCCTGTCTGGTCAGTAAGAGAAGACCGTTCATTATTATTTATCTTTCTCCTGATGGGTTTAGCCGTAGCAATCTCTCCCCGCGCAGGAATTCCGGTGTTGACACTTTTTATCGCGGCCGGCAGCTTCAGTCTGAAAAGGTGGAAACTTGGAAAATCCCTCGGTCTCTTTTTAGTTGGCGGACTAATTGTCTGCCTGCCCATCCTGATTGAAGCATTGATATATGACGTCGATCATTATATTTTCTGGGTGTTTAAATTCAGTACGTCGATCTATCCGCCCTTTTCCCCAATCCGCTATATCAGCAAGTTGTTGATTACGGCAGCTCCTATCTGGCTTCTGGCAGTTTACGCGGTCTGGCGGTTTTTCAAATTCAGAAATCAGCCTGATGCAGCGGGGAAATGGATCATCTTGGCGATGGCTGTTACAAATTTTGCGGGATTATGGGCTTCCAGCCGTCCTTTTATGCAGCAATTCCTGACGGTCATCCCCTTTTGGGGACTATTGGCAGGGTTAGGCTATGATGATTTGTTCAAAAGATTGCGTCATCATCTGAAGTTGGCGCGTTTTAATTGGGCGGGCTTGTTGCTTTTAGCTGGATTAATCGTTCTGGCAGGCCGTTCAATCCCGTTTTGGTCAAATCCTGCCATGACACATAGATCCGCATGGATCGAACGGGCGCAATGGATGGTTGACAATACATCCGAAGATGCGACTTTCGCCGCTGGGATGGCCTTTTTCCATCCGATTTTCATGCAGGATGCCGTCTACTACTGGTTTGCAGGCCGCTATGCCTATCCCACGCTGGATCGCCTGGGCCGTGCTCCTGATCCCTACACCTTCCAGGCGTTGCGCGTTACCCGGCCGACCATCATTCATGAGACCTTTGGTGAAGTCTGGGGCTTCAAATTCGATCCCGAATTCCGCCAGTGGCTGGAAAAGAAGTACGAACCAACACCCTACAAAGAATACTGGATCAGAAAGCAATAAAAAAGCGGCTCACCCGAGCCGCTTTAATTTTGAATTTTAACTTGGTATTTTTACATTCTTGTCCGCCTCTGGCGGATTGTATTATTTCAGTAAAACCATCTTACCCGTCGCACTAAACCCCGTA
>JAHJDJ010000160.1 GCA_018812585.1 bacterium | reverse complement strand
GGGGTTGGGACCCTTGGTCATGGAATCCAGATCACATTGGCTCGGCAAGGGGTAACTACCCCTTGTTGCGTCAACCTTTTCATCTCACCCCACAATAATCCTTGACAAATCCCCCTCTATTTCGTATATTGAAGCGACCTATTTCTATCAGGAGGCTAACATGGTACATCGTTTGCTCTTCATTCTCTCTATCGTCTCTGTAACGCTGCTCCTCACATCCTGCGAAGAAAACGCCACCGACCCCGAAAGACAAGCCCCCTACGAACCCGCTGTGCCAAGCCCGGCAGACGGAGCGACTCTGACTTCGCCGTTGCAATACCTCTCCTGGAACTGCACCGACCCCAACGGCGACGAGCTGACCTTCCAGGTGTACCTGGGAACGGATGATGATCCGCCCCTGGTTGCTGAAAACCTGACCAGCAACGTCTATTTCCCTGAGGACCTGGAACAAGCTGTAACCTACCACTGGAAAGTGGTTGCCACCGATGATGCGGGCAATTCTACGACAAGTCCTGTCTGGCATTTCACCACTGCAGTCATCCCCGAAATCGATGATTTTAGCCTGACCACCAGTCTGGTTTACAATGTGCCATTCACACCGTCTATTTACTACGAATTGGGCGCCTCCGCGATCCTGGACTACTCCGCTGATCCCTCCAACATCGACAGCGTTCTCTTGATTTCGGATGAAGCCGGTATCTACTTTCCAATGAGTGACGCCTCAACCGGAAACGACCTGATCTATACGATTACTGCTCGAGCCGATACGCTCCCCGGTGGAGATCTATATTCGCTGGTAGATCATGAATTCTACTGCAAAGTTGTTGATTACATGGGCAATGAAATTCTGTCAAATCCTTCTCTGATTTCCCGTATCTTTGATTCGTATCCGCAGCCCGATTACCCCCTCGGTGGTTTGCCTTATCCCGAAGACACATTAACGGTCGTATGGTATGAATACCAAGCGTCGTTCTCCTTTACATTCGAGGTAGGGATTTATGCGGGCAGTACCCCCGACTACTTCTGGAATCAGACCGGCATCCCGTCGACCGAAACCTCATTGATCGTGGATTATCCCTTAAGTTTCGGCACTTACCACTGGCGCATCAAAGCCGTCGATCAGTTCGGCAATTCAGCGCTGTCAAACAAGGCTTATTTTGTGATACAGTAATTGCTGCCGCTTGGCATTTTCTTGAGGGATAACACAGTAACGCAATAGGTGTAATTATGATACTGTATCATTTCATCCTTCCAGCGGGAATTGTTCTGTCACTGCTGGCTCTGATCTTTCTGAGATCAAAAATACTGAAAGCAGTGGTAGTTTCAGGAACACTTGCAGTACTTCTCGGATTAAGCGCTGCCTTTAACCAAATCGTGGTGCAGCAGAATAACCTTCTAAATCAGATGGGATATTATTCCGGGAATCGTGAGATTGAAATGGTTTGGGCAAATAAAATAAGCAGATTGGCAGACATTGTCCATGCCAAATATTTCTATATGGACAATCTATCAATTACTCTCTGGATAGCATTGATCTTCATACTTGTTGCTCCCTTCCTGCTGGTACGGAGTCCCAGGGAAAACGTAACATAGGCCAGGTGCCCCACCGCTCTAGAGCGATTTTCAACAAGGGGTTGTAATCCCTTGGACTATAATGATAGTGCGCCTTGGAATCGCAAGGGGTAACTACCCCTTGTTGCTACCATCGTGCTGGCAGACGCCTCGTCTGCCAGTTTCTCATTCAATCCAGCATCCCATCGGAGTGAACTCCGATGCTGAGACTCCCCCAAAGTCCGCTCCTGCGGACTCCGAGTCGCGTCAGCGACTTTGGAAATTCTCAGCCGCAGAGTTTTCCGAAGGAACTCCTTGCGCTTTTCGGCTTCGGAGCATTCTGCGGCACCCCGATTACCGAACCTTTCTCGCCCCTTAACTGTATCCCGTAGTCGGGGTCGTCCCTGACCCCGACACCGCGTTGCTATGCATCGATCAGACGCCAAGTCTTCTTTTAGCGTCATCCTTGCTGATATACCCCTTCTCCACCATTTCATCCACCGTATGGAAGGAGATCTCTTCGGATTGAGCGCGTTCCAGTAAAAACGGATCCTGGTTGGGTGCGAAGACATGTTTGCTTTCCACCGAACAGCCGCGCAGCTTCAGTTCGGTGTCGCGCAGCCAGTCCGCCAGCGCCGTCGCCGATGCCTGGATCGAATCGACCTCCTGCATCAGCAGGTTATACTGTGCGCTGACCCAGTTCTGAGTCGTGCCGTGCGACCGCCCCAACACCCAGGGAAACAGCTTCAGTGCCATGATGACGTCTTCCAAGACCTGTTCCCGGTTGATCTTCCAACTGAACGTCCGCCCCTTTTCGCCGCCGATGACGGTCACTTCCACGTCCGACCAGGTGAACAGGTTCTGATCCGCTTCCAGGTTGCTGAACTGATCCACCGTCTGATCGAAATAGCTGTTGATGCGGGAGAGGTATTCGTCTTCGTGCTCATTTTCGAAGGATTGCGGCGGACTGATCTTGACCTGCAGACGCGGCGTTCCGGCGTTATGCGATGACCGCGCCATGTCCTCAAGGAGCTTCTGCTCGATTTCCAGCACAAATGGCACCGTCGCCAGAGGTTCAATCCCCGCCGGGTTGGAAATGTCGAGACCTAAGGTGGTATAAAACGTTCTCTCCTGGTTCAATACCCGTTCGGAACCGTCGCTCTCTTCGTAGATCGCCTTCCAGCGGTCGCCTCGTTCCCAGCGGATCTTGAACGGATCCAGCGTGCGGAAATGGTCGATCCCTGACCCATCCGGCAGCAGCACCAGCTCACCGCAGAACCGCCCTAACGTGAACAACTCCAGGAACAGCGCTTCCATCAGCCGGTTGATCCCCTTACTGCGCTGGTACGGATTTTCCAGGATGCGGCT
>JAHJDJ010000159.1 GCA_018812585.1 bacterium | reverse complement strand
GCGGTTTCCAGCGGTTCCGTTCCTGATTTGGGATCACCAAAGTCGAAAGAGGTCACAGCATAGTATCGTGGGAATCCCGGATGAGCGTTGTTGATGCGATAGACATAAGTGCTATCGGTTTCGCGAATGTATTCCAGACCGCTGTTGGAATTAACCGGCTTACGATAATAAGTAAACCCATCATCGAAGGTTGAGTCAGCCGGCAGGTTTGTCTGTAGATCTGGATAAGTGGCTAACGAATCGTTGATACTGTAGTAGGCAAAGTTCACTTGATCGAATTCTGCTAACAGTTCGTAGTCATACTCGAGGCCAGTGTTGGAAACGTAAATGCGGTAGCCTTCGAAGTCTTGAACTTGTGAGAAGGGATCGAAATACCCAGGATCTTCAGCATTATCTTTCCAGCGCAGTTGGATGTAATCATCGCCAGTCTCAAAGTCCAATTCCGGAATCGGAGGAGGAGGCGGACCTTTAAAGTCGGGCACACCATCGCCGGGATCCAATATACCGTTGTCCTTCATGTAGCCAATATTGAGCTCGCCGAATTTTTGAATGGTCGGGGCATCTGAAACGAACTCAGGGAAGTAGGTCATGCCGTCGATAAATTGCCTCTCGCCATCTTCATCGACCTTACCGTTGCGTTCAGAACCATCTGCATCCGGGCCGGGATAAATGCCAATATAATGGCCGAAGTATTCTACCGGATCGCCGATATTTGCAGCGTAAAGGCCATCGTTCCCAATATCTTCACCATACCAGCCATCTCCATTGGTATCAACCATTTCGTTGTCGAAGACCCGCGCAGCCCAGGCAGCATTATACTGCAAATTAGCAAAGTTGTAGCGCGTGGGATCTACCAGACCGTTGTTGCTGACATCGTCCTGCGGATTCTGCGGTGTGTGGAAGTTGGCGCCTGCCACATAGCCAATAGTCATGTGAAATTTCTCGCCTGGGTTCAGGCGGTAAATATCGTTGCCGGCTTCATCGGTATGATCGAAAATTCCCAGAGGACCCCAGGAGAGCAGGTAACGGGTATCGTACCCGTTTGCAATATCCCGGGCGTTGGTCAGATTTCCTTCGACCCGCCAGTTATGCTCTTCCTCTAATCCCGTTGCAGGGTTGTAAAAAATTTGAGGATTCTCAGCCACGTAGTCCTGATCGGCTACCCAGGTTTGGTCATAGTCAAACTCACCGTTCGACATGACAAAGTATTTTCGGGCGTCTCCGTTCGGGGTACCAAAAGTCTGTGTCCAATCCCCAACGGAGCCATCATCCTGCCAGGCAGGACCGAAATCCAAGTCGGGGTTGCCGTTGGAGATCCACCAGTTAAAGCCGGTTCGCAGTCTGGGATTCGGGGCGCGCACGACACGCACACCGGTGACCGCGGGACAGGTAAAATCACTGCCGGAAGTTACCATGTCAGGACGCCCGTCATTATCGGCTATCCAGGCGGTATTAATGATCGATGAATCCGGAACAACCGTGCCATCCGGTAATTTGCGATCGTAGTAATAATATTCCTGGAAACCACAGACGTCGTCTTCGTGCCAGGTTCCTTCACCTCTCCAGCCGACGTCAGCATCGACGTAGAGCCCTACATATAAGTTTTTCAGGAAGTTATTGGCGACATTTTCGAATTCGTAATCAATCAGGATGAATTCCTGGGCGTAATTGTAAGACCAGGAATAAGACGATTGCGCGATACGGATTCCCAGCGGGAAGTGCGGCCCGTCGACGATATCGGTGCCGACCCAGAATTGTTCGGTCAAAGTATCAGCATAGACAGCCAAGAAATCCTGTTCACCTATAGCCAGCGTATCGGAGACAAAATCACCCAGACGATTATAGGTATTGGGTATCGTGCTGCGTTCCCGGATGCCATGTTCTTCCAACGGCTGGCCTCCGACTTCACCGGGTTCAAATTCATAACTGTTCCGACCAGGACCAGTCCACCCTTCAGAACCGCAAGAGACACGCGGGAACTCGAATCCGCCTTCCTGTACCAGGGCGCCAACCCAGACCGCGCCCATAAAAAGATACTCGACGTCGGAATTGCCGGGGTATTCGCACTGCGGCGCCAGAGTTCCTGGGTATTCCGGATCCTCCATGTCGCCAGTGTTGCCGAAGAAGCCCCAGTTAGTAATCGTCAACCAGATATTACCCTTGCGGTGGGTACGGTTATAACGATTAATGTTGGAAGTCATGGTGCCGCCGGGCTGGTACTTTTCAATGATCGGACGATCATCGCGTGCCCCGGCGGCCGCCACTAATACGGCCAGTCCGATTATGAGACCAAATGTGATCCGCTTATGCATCATGTTCGTCAACCTCCTGCGGAGAAAGCTTATCGCTCCCGACGGGTGGCTCCTTTACGATTGGATGAACTTGACTAAACTTGTTTGCTTAGGCTGGCGAGTGTCCTACCAATTGGACTCCCGACCATAAGCTCCGATTTCTCCACCGTCGGGTCCTGCCGTCAAGCAGGGAGATCCCGACTGCAAGTGGAAGTCCCCATTGGCGATATCTACGAACTGAGGATTCAGTTCGATATTATTGCGAGCGGGTGAAACTCCGCCATAGGGGAATCCGAGCTCGTCTTGAAAAACATCATTATACGCAATTATCGGGGTAGAAGCGCCGGCGACATTGATCCCATTTCCGTAAATCAGATCGCCTGCAACATGCAGACAGAAGGTTGTGCTGATTTGAGCTATTTCGACTAAACCAGCACTGAATGACCAAGTTGGATCAGCTGAATAATTTTCATCTTGAAAATCGTCTTCTAAAAGCGTCTCTACACCCGACCTCAGTACGATATTATCGAAATGAGCGCTGTTACTGTACGGTTCGCCTTCCAGGCAGACGCGTGGATTCGTGAATGACCCAAATCCATCCGTCCCATTCAGCGTCATTTCATTAGCGCCGCCGGCATCCCAGGTGATGGTCCAGACGCCTGCCGCGTCACGTTCCATGATCACATGCTGCCAGCGCGCATCAAATGAAGCAACAGGTTCAGAGACTGTAGAAGAACCTTGTGCTTTAAAGCTTACCAGTTCGCTGTCGTAAACTTCCAGATAGACACCGTCGCTCAGACTGTTGGCGCCATCGACGATACCGATGCGCGAGATTTGCTGCATTGTTGCCGGCACACGCCGATAGATATCGAATTCCAGAGTCATCGCGCCGCTGATGCTGCTCATTTCAGGACTCACTACCGCGCCGGTTGTGCTCCCGGAGTCGACTTTTGTTTCGGAACCATTGAAGGCAATGATGTTAGCTGTGATCAGAGGGTCGGATTGATCGTGGATTTCGATACCGGCATAATCATGACTGACAATGGTGTTATACTCAATCACCGGATCGCTGTCGGATTGACATTTAATCCCGACAACCGGGGTATTGTAGATCAGGTTTGATTCAATCCAGGGCGAGGATGTTTGGTTACACCAGATACCATAACCAAAGCCATTCTTAATGACGTTACGATGGATATGGGAACTGGAGTTGTTATGGCATAAAATAGCCATCGGTCCGAATCCGTCAATGACGTTATCGACGATTTCGGGTTCGGCGCCGATTTGTGCGCTGATAGCTGCGTACTCACTGTTGATGAAGGTATTACCACTGATCAGCGGCGCGGCGCCAAAAACGGTGATTGCTCCACCGTATTCTCCGGTTCGCAGCGTGGTGCTGCTATTGATGAATTGGCAATCGGTGATGTAGGATTCATCGTCTGCATCTTCGGTGATATAGATGCCATCCCAATAGGAATGTTCATTCTCAGGGTCTGGCGGATAGAAAGTGGTTCCGTCCAAAGTAAAGTAGCCTGCCAAGCGCATGTTGTAGCGGCCGTCGAAGAATACCTCGACACCCGGCTCAGCTTCCAGCGTTTCACCTGGCTCGATGAAGACATTATTCGTTACATACCACGGACTCATGGCAGCGGTGAGGACTCTGCCGCCAATCGGGCCGCGCAGTTCCGTGGCGCCCAGATCGTAAGGGATGGATCCTATGTTGGTGCCTGATCCCAGGGTATCTTTACCGGCATTGATCAGATGTGACGTGGAGAGCAGATCATAGTTCTGGTTCTCAAAATCGGTGAAGTACGGTTCTAGGCGGATATTGTATTGGAAATCGCAGGAGTCACGGTTGGCATTGAGGCTGACAGATTCGCCGATTCCATCCGGTATTCCGTCCCCGCCATACTGCAGCGTGTTGTTTTCCTTGCTGTTGTTATACCATAACTGCACGTCAGCTTCCGGTTCAATGCGAATGCCGTCACCGTCATTTTCGTAGAAGTTGGTGTTGATGAAGTAAGGATTGCTGTTTTCGCCCAGCACCCAGACGCCGTGGTAGCCGTTTTTCAGGATCGTACAATTACGGATAAGCGGACTGCAATTCCAGATGAAGACCACGCCGTTCAACCAACGGCCCACTTCGGCTGAACCTTCTGGATAAACTGGATAACGTTCTGCTGTATCGGGCACCGCGCCAAACTGCACCAGACAGAAAGCCATTTCTGAGGCTTCGTTATTGCCGGTATCGAAAATCAATGAACGCCACTGGCTGAAACCACCGTTACCGAAAGCGCCTTCCATGGATGTGAACTTGATATTCGCATCTGCGGTCCCGATAGCTTCCAGGCGGCCTTGCACCACCATTTTGTGCAAGCCGTCAAACCGCAGTTCCACACCCGCTTCTATAACCAGTGATTCACTTTCAGGAACCAGCAGATCATGATCGATCCAGTAAGGGCTGTTAGCGGCGCTCAGAGTTCCAGAGACCTCTTCACCATCTATCTTTGTGCCTGAATAACTGGGGCCTGGTCCAGTTATTTCTTCATCAGTTTTCGTACAGCCGCTTAAAATGAGTCCGATACAAAGGATTGTCCCTAAGATAGCCCACGTCTTCATTTTCTATCTCCTGACAACTTCTGGCGCCCTGTTAAAGAATTAGAAGGGACGCTGTTAGAAGGTAATTCCTAAACTAAATATGGCTTGCCGCGGCGGATCGTAGTTACGCGGATTGTGGTCGTAGTCGATACCCACATCGTACGGTCCAGGGTAAGGCTCGCTCTTGGCGGTATTCAGGTGATCCGGATGCGTGCTGTCGTATGCATTTCCGGTTTCTGTGTAAAGCTCACGCACATTTTCGCTGTCGAACAGGTTGCGAACTTCGAGACCGGCGACGATGTGAGCTTCCCCTTTCAGGGTGAAGTATTTCTCGAACTTGAGATTGGTGACTTCATGCCACGGATAACGGGCGCTGTTTTCACGAATCTGATTATCCGGGAGACCCGTTGTCCAGCGACTGGGGGTATAAGGTTCGCCGGAACCGTAGCGCCATTCGAGGGTCATCAGCCAGTTGTCCGGCATTTTCAGTCCGAACACGTAAGGATGTTCACCTTTCTGGTAAATCAAAGAAGTAAAGACGTTAATCTTGTGCGTCTCGTCCCAGGCTAAGGGGTGTTCATCTTTGTTGACCGGAACGTTGTCCAGGCGGTAGGTCTGAGCGGCCAGCGCAGAAGAAGCTTTTCCGAAGGCGTAGGAGAAGTCCCACTTGAACGATATGGAGAAGTTCCGTGAGAAATTATTATCGATGGATATTTCGAATCCACGCACACGTCCATAGTCAAGATTTTCGTAGCGATCCAGCGTGTAACCTTGCACAATCTGTTCTGGCACCGTAGAAATCAGACCATAAATGTCCTTGTAGTAACCTTCAACGGTAAACACCAGGTCATCAGTGACTTGGGTCTGAACGCCTAAGGCATACTGCACGGTCTGTTCGTGTTCCAGGTTGGGGTTCCCCACAAAAGCGCCCGGAATGATATTACCAGAGTTGGATTTGAAGAAGTATTGATATTGAGGCGCTTGATAGAAGTGCCCGTAGTTGAAGTAAAGTTTGGAGCGATCGGTGATCGGATGTGAAATACCCAATCGAGGAGCAATCTGGTAAGTGCCGCGAGTAGCAGCGAGGGCGCCCGGTTGATCCGCGGCAACCTGTGCATTGCTTTCATCTACCATATCGGGATCCTGAATGATGAAGTCTGCACGGACTCCGGCATTGACGATAAGACCTTCAAATTCCATCTTATCCTGAATGTAGAGCGATCCTTCCCAGGGTTGGTATTCGTAAAAGTCACGCACGTCGCCGCGATCCGGATAAGGACTGCCGGGCGGCAGCGGAACGTCAAGGTTGGTATAGGGCTGATCCGGACCCTGGATCGACTGCATCTTCATTTCACGATATTTTAATTCGCTGCCAGCCTTTAATTCATGATGTTTGGAAATCTGGCTCGTGAAATCAAATTTCAGGTTATATTCCAGCGTGGAACGGTCATACCAATAAGCGGAGGCATCCCACTGGCCGGGGTTCAAGAAGAAGTCAATGCCATCCCATTCGCCATTGCCGTTGTAATCTTCATACGGTTCACCGACGTCATATTGGAAGTTCGGCGGATTGAAGGTACGGCGCTGATAATTACTCTGGCCTTCAGTTACATCCTTGATATTATACCAGGTAGAGTATCCCGGCTGGTAAAGCCAGTAGCTGCCGGGCCAGTCAGCGCCATGTTGTGACGGATTGAATGCATAACCCACCGGCCAGGACGGATCGTAGCCGAATTCCAGCACGTTGGGATAAGTGAACATTTCGTATTCATCAAAGTAGCTGTTGGGGCCGTCATACTGCCCATTCAGCGTCGGCGGGTCGTAAACGAAATCCTGAGTAAACGGATTTGTATATGAGCTGGGCAGATCGAAGAAGATTTCACCGGGATCATAGACACCGTTATAAAACCCGTATTCATTCGGTGTGTCGATGAAGGGTTCTCCTGTGTCATAATAGAAGTCACCGTCCCAAAATGGTTCACCGCGGTCTTCATCGGTGGTGTTGTAGTTCATCTTCTGATCGCAGGTGCCGTTGTTAGTTCCTTCGAAATAACCTTCATCATAGTAACCTTCGCCGCTGCCATCATAGGTCTGGTTTCCGTCGGCGTCCCAGAAGCGCTCACCGTCCCAGGTGCCGTTACCGTTCCAATCCTGCTCGGCTAATTGTGGTTCATCGCCATCCCAGATGCCGTTGTTATTGGTATCGACGAAATCATCCCAGGGATCGAAAGAGCCGACATTATTCTCACCGGTATCAGGATTAATGCGATCTGTCCATGGTTCGGCGTAGTCGTAATTACCATTGCTGTTTAGATCAACCCAATCTTCACCGCGGTCCCACATGCCGTTACCGTTTAAGTCTTCATAACCTTCGCCGTTGCCGTCGTATCGACCATTCAGGTTCGCATCGACAAATCCCTGGAAGGGAACGTGGCGCTCTGTATCAGCAACATCGATGATACCGTCACCATTAAAATCAGTGTAGAAGTTAAAGACATCCTCGGCATTATCTTCCAGAGTAAATTCGTCGGGGTTGGTGGTGCCGTCAGGACCGCCCGGGTAAACATGACTTTCAGTGTAGAAGCGCCCGGCCTGAACTTCGTAGAAAGATCGATCATTCAACTGGTGGATATAGTTCAGGTTTACCTGACCGCGGCTATTTTCAGCCCAGGGGCGGTTGACTGTATCATATTGGTAATCCCAACCATAGTTTCCGCCTACACCGCCTTCGCCATTGGGATAGATGTCCCATTTTTTGTAGTACTGATTGGCTGTTAAGGTCAGTTTTTTATTGTCGGTGAGCTGATAGGCAAGTTTAACAGAACCATAGAATTCATTATCATTTCTTTCCGGCAGATCAACGCCGATACCCAGATAATCATTATCTGCGCGATCAACATTAAACGGAGTATAAGTATCCGTCAGATCGATGTTGCCAGAGAGGAAGAAGGTAATTGGTTTTCCGAGCAGCGCTTTCGTTCCGGGAACAGGCCCGCCAAAAGCCGCTTCTAAGCGGTCTGAATTGAATGAGGTTTGGTCAATCAGGTTATCGGTCGAATACTCCATGAGACCATTATAACGACCTTCATCGCCTTCACGGGTCGTCACCTTAATGATGGCGGACTGCGCCCGGCCGTACTCTGCATTGAAGCCGCCAGTCAGGACCTGCAACTCCTCAACGTTCATGGCATTCAGGTCGAAATCGACTTGCGAGCCAACCAGAGGATCGCGAATGTCCATACCGTCAACCATAAACATGGTCTCCTCTGCACGGCCACCGCGGGCATGGATGTTTCCCTCCGCGTCAATGGTAAACCCGGTCTGGCGCGCGATCGCGTCGGTAATATTGCTGACCACCATCTTGGAAAGATCATCAGCAGACAGGTTTCGCACGGATCCCGTCTTATCCAATTCAACGACCGGCTTTACGTAAACTACTTCAACTGCCTCAGCAGCTTCCAGTACCGTGGCATCCAGCGAAAAATCGAGCTTGGTGTTCAAGTCGCTTTGAACCAGCACATTGGTTTGAATCATGGGCACGTAACCGATCGAAGTCACCTGCACCTGATAACGACCAGCCTGCACATTGACGATCATAAAATAACCATCCAGGTCCGAGGCCGCGCCCTGTGCCGTTCCTTCCAGTGTCACGTTGGCGCCCATAATCGGATCACCGGTCTCAGAATCATACACCGTGCCAGATATCTTGCCACCGCCAGCGAAACTTGACGAGACACTCATCAAGACTATCGCGCAACTTACCAGAACCCATGCTAAAGGTTGATTGCGGTGCTTACGCGTCATGTTAACCTCCAGATCTCTGCAGAAGATCTCAAACGATCCGAATTTCTACTGTTGTTTCGGAACAAAATTCTAAGAGTACTATAAAAATTGTTAAAGTAAAGCTTCAGGGTGGGAACTTTCTTTGCGAGTCGGCGTTTTTAGGATGATTCTACTCGTATTAAGATTTTAGCGAATTCTATGAATAAATTGAATTAAAAGAAAATGCCGATTACAATAGCGCTGAGAATTTAAAACATTTTGAATTAATAGTCAAGTGCTTTTTTTTGCATTTATGAAAACGGCAAAATGTCATTAATAAAATGACTTCAGCGCACAAACCGGCCATAATTCGCCGATAAATTTTTACTTTCTTTTGTTTTTGTTATTGTATTTGCTATTTTTTTACCTTATCTTACTAATGGCATTTATTTTGCGTATCACCCTTTAGATCATCAAAATTATGAGGGAGAGATGCAAAACGACAAGAAAACAGAGAGTGAAGAGATTCTGGAGTACCGCTATGCCAGCAAGAATAATTCTGAAGGGGATTATTCGTACAACGAAGCAATCATGTCGGAATCGATGAAGGATTTACTGAAGGAGAACGTAGAACGGCCTTAGCAATATAGCAATAAACGTCTGCCGCCTAATCCATCTCCCCTGGATAAATTCTTCCATCCAGGAAGTTAATACTATTTTTATCCTCAAAAAGCCGCCAACTGAAGCAGCCTCCCGGAATTGGATCCCATCATTTTATTAGCGTGTAATGTGCAGCCTTGACGTAGTTTCCGGCCTGCAGCAGGATGACGTACGTTCCCGAACTTAATCCCGTGGCGTGCAGCACGACCTGATGGTACCCCGCGGCATAAAAACCGTCAGCGAGGCGTCGCACCAGGCGTCCTCTACAGTCATACATACTGATCAGGACTTGTTCAGCCTCCGGCAGGCTGAAAGGAACGACTGCGAAACCATTGCCGGGATTGGGATAAATTCCGCTCAGTTCATAGTTTTCCGGCAGTTCTTCCTCTGCGGGATCGACCCCTGCCTCGTTCACTTCATGCAGTCTGGCGACGAACATATCATAATCCTGATCGGGACCATTAAAGGTATAGCCAACCATAAAACAATTCCCCTCGCCATCCTGTTGAATTCCCAGTCCGATGTCTTCGGTATTGAGGTCATAGAGACAGCGCCAGTCTTCTTCGCCATTCTGATCCAATTTTAATACCACGGCATTGCTGTTTCCAGGATTGTCTGTCTCGGTCCATCCAGCGAGAAGATAACCACGGTCGAAAGTCTGAATCGCGCCATAGCTCCCCTCGTGATAAAGACCACCATAGTTAAAAGTCCAAAGCTCGTTCCCATCAGCATCAGTCTTAATAATCCAGGTACTTCCTCCCGCGCCAAAAGAATGGCTCTCACCGCTGATAATATAGCCGCCGTCGATCGTCTGGGTCAGAAAGCCGCCG
>JAHJDJ010000158.1 GCA_018812585.1 bacterium | reverse complement strand
TTATGAACAGCTGCAAGAATTTGTTGAAACATCTTTAAAAAAATATTATCCAAGACCAAGTATATACCCAATAGATAATAGGGATGATCTTGAGGTTGACTATCAATTTGATATAAAACCAAAACCCATTTATCTTTTCGGTGTGAAAGATGCAACGAAAGCAAGATTAGCTACTATCTCTTGCCTTGAATTTCAACGCGCAAAGTTGGGTTTCAAAAGTTTTGTTGTACACGAGGATTTTTTTTGCTTAGGTAAAAAAGACCAAACTAGAATTCTGAGTGCTACAGATAAGCAGTTCTATTCTCTTCCTGACTTCAAAGATAATGCAATCCAAGTTCTCGATCGCGAAGCTGCATAAGAATGAATCGATTATAATTTCAGCCAACATACCCACCATGCCAAACAACACCGATAAAATCCGCGCCGCGCGGCTGCGCTGGCAGCAGGAATCCGAAGCCAGGACCAAAGAGCGCCTGAACCGCTTCATGACCACCTCATCAGAAGACGTCCCCGCGCTGGTGACGCCCGCTGATCTCGAGGGACATGACTACTTGGAGAAATTAGGATTCCCGGGTGAATTCCCCTACACCCGCGGCATTCACGCCAACCTCTATCGCGGGCGGCTCTGGACTATGCGCATGTTTTCCGGTCACGGGTCACCGGAAGATACCAACGAGCGCTACAAATTCCTACTGAGAAAAGGCCAGACAGGTCTCTCAGTAGCCTTCGATCTGCCCACCCTGATGGGTCGCGACAGCGACGACGTGTGGGCCGAAGGCGAAGTCGGCAAGTGTGGCGTGGCCATCTGCTCACTGCGCGACATGGAAGCCCTGTTTGACGGCATTCCCATGGAGCAGGTCTCCACCTCCATGACCATCAACAGCCCGGCAGCCATCGTCTGGGCTTTCTACATCGCCGCCGCAGAAAAACAGGGCGCAGACCGCCGTAAACTGCGCGGCACCATCCAGAATGACATCCTGAAAGAGTACATCGCGCAGAAGGAATTTATCTTCCCGCCCGAACCGTCGATGCGATTGATCGTCGATACCATAGAATTTGGAACGAACGAGCTGCCACAATGGAATACCATCTCGATATCGGGTTATCATATCCGCGAAGCCGGCGCCACCGCCGCGCAGGAGTTGGCTTTTACCCTTAAAGACGGCATGACCTATGTCGAAGCCGCCTTGGAACGCGGTCTGGACATCGACGCCTTCGCTCCGCGCCTCTCCTACTTCTTCGACTCGCATCTGGACTTCTTCGAAGAAATCGCCAAATTCCGCGCCGCGCGCCGCATCTGGGCGAAAGCCATGCGCGATAAATATGGCGCGAAAGATGCGCGCAGTTGGCTCTGCCGCTTCCATACTCAAACTGCCGGATGTTCCTTGACCGCGCAGCAGCCGGAAAACAACATCGTCCGCACCGCCACCGAAGCCCTGGCTGGCATCCTCGGTGGAACTCAATCCCTGCATACCAATTCGATGGACGAAACCTGGGCGCTGCCCTCCGAAAAAGCGGCCAAGATTGCGCTGCGCACTCAGCAGGTTTTAGCTGAAGAGATCGGCGTCGCCAATGTGGTTGATCCCTTAGGCGGCAGTTACTTTGTGGAATGGTTGACAGACCGCATTCAGGAAAAAGCAGAAGACTACTTCGATAAGATCGATCAGATGGGGGGGATGCTGCAAGCTATCGACCGCGGTTTCCCGCAGCGCGAAATCTCCGGCGCTGCTTATAAATATCAGCAGGAACTGGATAAAGGCGATCGTTACGTCGTCGGAGTGAACAAGTACACTGATGAAGACGAAAAGCTGGAAATCCCCATCCTCGAAATCACCGCAGAGATGGTGAACCGCCAGGTGTCGAATCTGCAAAAACTGCGCGCCACCCGCGATAATACACTGGTTGAAGATAAATTAGCCGCCCTGGAAAAAGCCGCGCAAGCTAACGAAAACCTGATGCCTCACTTTATCGATTGCGCCCATGCCTACTGTACTCTGGGCGAAATGGTCGGCGTCCTAAAGGGGGTCTTCGGCGAGTACGTCGAACCCGCGGTTTTTTAAAATTGATTAACCCAAACAATATCGTTGAAAGTTTGGTATTAGGGGAAATGCATCGGTTCTTAGTAGTTATCGAAAAAGCGAACGGAAATTATTCAGCGTATTCTCCTGATTTACCCGGGTGTATCGCCACTGGTAAAACTCGTCAAACCGCCGAAAAAAACATGCACCAAGCGATTCAATTGCATATTCGCGGCCTTAAAGAAGATGGTCTGCCTATTCCAATTCCGCATTCTAGAGCGGAATATATGGCTGTAGAGTAAAAATGATAATAGCTCAACTGCGACGAATTTAAAATATCGATATATATAGCAATGTCTCCTAAACCCAAAAAATCAGACCGTCAACTGGCATCCCGCTGCGCTGCTGAAATCCGCAAGCTCTACCCGGATGCCGAAGTGATCTTGTACGGCTCACGCGCCCGCGGCGACGCCGAACCCGAGTCCGATCTGGATCTTTTGGTGTTGACGAGGGAAAAATTAGAGTGGCCTGAAGAGGACAAAATAATAGAAGCTCTGCTGCCAATTGAATTGGATACCGGTGTAGTGATCGTTCCCGTTATTCAACCGTATGACCTTTGGTATTCAAAGAAATACCAGGTCATGCCTATAGCTAAAGGCGTAAACTGTGATGGAGTGACCGTTTGAATAAAGAACTCAAAGAACTGATCGAATATCGGCTTGAACGATCTAAAGAGACCTTTCAAGAAGCAGAATTATTGTTCAATAATAAGCATTTTCACGCAGTGATGAATCGTTGTTATTATTCGGCATTCTACGCTGTTTCAGCGCTATTACTTATTCTTGATAAAAGTTCATCAAAGCATTCTGGCATCAGGGCTCTATTCAACCAATATATTATTAACCAGGATCTTATCGAAGAGAAATGGGCTAATTACTATAACAAGCTATTTGACAAAAGACAAACCTATGATTACGTTGATTTCTCTAAAGTCGATGAGTCCTTAGCAGAAACTTATTTAACGCAAACCAGGGAATTTGTTCCTTTTGTGAAAAAAAAGATAGAAACACTTTTAGCGAAGAAATAGATAACCATGAACAAAAAAATCCGTATCCTCATCGCCAAACCCGGTCTGGACGGCCATGATCGGGGAGCGAAAGTTATAGCCTCCGCCTTCCGCGACGCCGGTTTCGAAGTCATCTACGCCGGATTGCGGCAAACCCCGGAAATGATTGTCAATGCAGCCATTCAGGAGGACGTCAACGCCATCGGCCTGTCAATCCTCTCCGGCGCGCACATGACTTTATTTCCCCGCGTCGCTAAACTGATGAGAGACAAAGGCATCGATGACATGCTGTTGACCGGCGGCGGCATCATCTCACCGGATGATATGGCAGAACTGGAAAATCAGGGCGTAGGCAAACTATTTGGCCCCGGCACTCCAACACAAGAGGCCGTTGATTACGTGCGACACTGGGTGGAAACCAATAAAAAGAATTAGCTGGGGTTCATAAGCGCGGGATCAGGGGCTGGCAGCGCTATCGGCCCCTTTTTCTATGTTCTCCAATGGAACCGACATGATGAACAGCATTTTGGCTGACCTCTTACTCGTCATCCATTTCTTATTCATTCTCTTCATTATATTTGGGGGGCTCCTGGTTTGGAAGAGGAGCTGGATAGCGCTGTTGCATATTCCAGCAGTCCTTTGGGGAGGTTATATTGATATCTCCGGCGGAATCTGTCCGCTCACGCCACTTGAGGTTCAGTACCGAATAGCATCCGGACAGGAGGGTTACGCGGTGAGTTTCCTCGAACATTACTTAGAGCCGGTCGTCTATTTGGGTGGATCTGCGCGAGAAACGGTTATTTTTTTAGGTATTGCGGTAGTAGTCTGGAATCTGGTTCTGTATCTCCGCCTGATCAGACGGTTCAGGAGCAGAAAAGGTGCGTCATGACGCTGAAAATAAGTGATTTTTTGGTAACATAATTACCTCCTCCATCGTATATTTGTGACATGATGGGGATAGATGCAGATAGTAGTGATAAGGCAGTCGAATAAATCCAAACATTACTTCAAATGCGGAATTCCAAATGACAAAAGAAGAAGTCATCGCCATTGTCAAGGATCAGCAGATACCAGTTATCCGCCTGTGGTTTACCGATATTCTGGGACAGATACGCGGGTTTGCCATAACGCCGCGTGAACTGCCTGATGCGATGGACCACGGCATGGGATTCGATGGATCATCCGTGGAAGGATTCGCCAGAATTCACGAGAGCGATCTCATGGCCGTCCCTGATCCCGCCACCTTTAAATTGCTTTCCAACGACATCAGCGAATCGCATTCGGCTATTATGTTCTGTGATCTACGCACACCCGAAGGCGATCATTATGAGGGGGATACGCGTTATGTCCTGCGCCGTAATCTGGAAAAGATCGCCCAGGAAGGTCTGACATTCTATGTCGGTCCCGAACTGGAATATTTCTATTTCAGGAACGAGCGAGGAGTTGAAGTCCTTGATGAGGTCGGTTATTTTGACGCCTCTATCGTCAGTCAAGGGACAATCCTGCGAAAAAAAACCATTCAACTGCTGGAAAAACTGGGGATTAAGGTAGAGTATTCCCACCATGAGGTCGCTCCTTCTCAGCATGAAATCGACCTCCGCTATGATAATGCCATGGACATGGCCGATACAGTCATCATGTACCGCTTTCTAGTTAAAGAAATAGCGCGTCAGAATGGTGTTTACGCTACGTTCATGCCTAAACCAATACAAAGCGAAAATGGCAGCGGGATGCATACCCATCAATCGATTTTCAAAGGAGATCAAAACCTCTTCTTTGCAGCGGAAGATCCTTATCACCTTTCCGGTATGGCAAGATCTTACATTGCCGGTATCCTGAAGCATATCCGTGAAATGACTGCCGTCCTGAATCAGTGGGTCAATTCCTACAAACGACTGGTGCCGGGTTATGAGGCTCCTGTCTATATCTCCTGGGGCCAGAAGAATCGATCAGCATTGGTAAGAGTTCCCCGTTATCGCATCAGTAGAGAAACCTCGACGAGAATCGAACTACGCAGCGCTGATCCAGTTTGCAACCCCTATCTGGCATTTTCTGTCATGCTGGCAGCCGGCATGAAGGGCGTGCGGGAAAACTACGAACTCCCGCCGCCTGTCGAAGAGAACATCTATGAAATGTCGCCCCGCGCGTTAAAGGATCACAATATTGAAATGCTCCCCGGCGATCTCTATGAAGCGGTGCAGCATTTGAAGAACAGCGATTTAATGCGGGAAACTCTGGGGGATCATGTTTTCGAAAAGTTTATAGATAACAAACTGATTGAGTGGGATCGCTATCGCGGTATCGTCTCACAGTATGAATTGGAAAAATATCTACCAATTATGTAGTTTTATAAATCGGGGACCACAAAGAGATGGAGAAATCACAGCAGGTTGATGCTGAACTTTTAGAAGCCAAAAGATTCCACGGTCATTTAGGTCCATATCTCGTTGTGGGGATGAAAGCCGGCCACTTCATCGCCAGTGTACTCGGGAGTGATCCGTTTAGCTATCGAATTTTCGCGACGGTCGGGATGAAGCCCCCTCATTCCTGCGTGCTGGATGGACTTCAAGTCACGACCCCCTGCACAATCGGGAATTCAATGCTGCAGTCTAAACCTTTAGACGGAATTATAATTTGGGCAGAGGAAGGTAAACAAAAGCTGGAATTTACTCTGCGTGAATCTGTGCAGCAACACATCGATAAGGACACCAATCGCGATAATGAGGAGCAGATCAGTCAGGAAATCTGGGAAAGCGGCGCTGAAGAGCTTTTTATCATCCGCCAAACTGCGCTATGAACCCCATACGCTCGCTCACCTATTCAGGGCTTTTGCTTGCTTGCGGATTGAGCGCGGCGTTCATGCTGCATCTCATGGGCATCGGTGGACAAGTTGTGCTGCCGCTGCATTACCCAGCTCTTCTGGGGGGATACCTGCTGGGATCTCGCTATGGCGCATTAATCGGTTTCATGGGGCCGTTATTAAGTAGTCTGTTGACCGGGATGCCGCCTCTGCTTCCTTCTGCTCTGCTGATGGCTCCGGAAATAATGACCTACGGTTTGATCGCCGGTCTGCTGCGTAAATCTTTTGGCATTTGGGGCAGTCTGGTGACAGCGTTGCTTGCAGGACGGTTAGTGTGGGGTCTCAGCGCTTGGCTGCTTGCGCCGATTATTGGATTTAATATACCCGTGACCGCGGCAATCCTTGCTGGTTTCCTGACTGGCTTACCTGGAATCATCGGCCAGCTTATTTTAGTGCCCATTCTGGTTCGCCGCATTGAAAATGCGCTGCGATAGAGTCAACTACAGTATAAAGAAAATCCCCGGCGCTCACACCAGGGATTTTTTTTATTTGCAATGTTGCTTGACGTCTATTGACCTGTCCCTGATTGCAGTTCCTGCTTCAGTTTTTCCAGATCTTCTTCAGCTTTCTTGCGTTCTGCTTTGATCTTCTCCAGCTCGATGTCGATGTATTCCAGACCTTCCTGGTCGTCGACAACCCATTCGAACAGCGATTTACGGTCACGCAGCAGCTTGCGCATCGACTTCGGGTCCGACACCCGTTCAAACGTCGGCTGACGGTAGAAGGAAGTCGATGGACTGAAGGATAGGACGCCGTTTACCCGCCATGATGGATAATTGGGGAAATCCTCCGGAATTTCAGGTAAGGTCGTATCTTCCCCTTCGTATAACAGAACGTCTGCACCCAGCAGGAAGTTCAATCCATAAAACATCTTGTAGTTGATACTGGGTGTCAACCACAGGTTATTTTCACGGCTGTATATATTTTCCTCCGGTGCATTCGTGTAAATGCCGCCATGCTGTTCAACCGCAAAGTCGAAGAATCGTGTGGGGTAAACGAAAGCCGCCCCGTAGACAAACTGCTGAGCCGCCTTAAATGGGCTGTTGCCGTATCCCGCGTCGTTATGGTTAAGGTAACCCGCGTTGAAGTGCATCGAAAAAGCGTTATCTTCATACATCGGGTTGCTGTAATAGGAAATCAAAGCGTCGATTTCCCACTCAATGCCATTGCTGACATACGGTTCAAGGTAGATGTTATCCACCACACCGGTACGATAACGCAGTTGGTTCAGCAAACCGAACTTGAAGTAGGCATTCCCTAAAGTGAATGGGAAGTTGCCGACTTTCACTCGCAGATAAGTGTCATCCGGTATCTGTTCTAATTGGTCAGGTTGAATGGCGGAGAGATTCAGATCCTGATACATGATCTGAGTCAATCCGATTTCAACATGTTTTGAAAACCCGAAATGAAAGGATATAGCGCCGGTTCCGTTCGTTAGCGTAAACGCGTCCAAATTTTTCGCAAAACCTCTGCTTTGCACCTTAAGATTGAGAGCTCCAGGAGGTAGGCAGGTTGGATATTGGACAATGGTTAAGCCTTTGCCACCCACAAACTGAGTCGCCCCAACTGGCTGGCTGACAACGAGTAAAGCAACGATGACGAAACTCAGGACGATTCCGTATCCCCCTCTACGAGTACTCATCCTGTCCCCCTTTTTCCTAAGTAGAATTATGACTATCATACGATAATTAAAAAAGCCAGATAAGTCAAGGAAAAACTCTCCTTTTTCATCCTTACCTGACAAAATGGGATACTTAGACTTTTACGACATAAAACTGAGGAGATGATCTCCTTCTATTCGATGAACACCAACGATCCGCTTTCTAAGGCTTCACTGATCTCTTTGGATTGTTGTTCGACGTTATATCTTGGTTTTTTCAGGTCTTGTGCAGCCTCATCAAGTCTGGCTAATACACGGAAAAATCGAACATTCATGTTCGCTTCGGGTAGCAAAAGCTCACCGTGAGGCGCATCGCCGGCAATGTCTGGTGGAGAAGATGTTGATCTTTTACTGGTCGAAGGACCGAATCGCATGTTAAAGTTTGATGACTTCAACACCTTAAATCCCGCCCGTTGCAGCAACAGTTCCATCGTTCTCGGTGTGAAAAACCAGCAGGGGAGGTCATTTTGAAACAGGTGCGTGCCATCGCCGGCAAGCTTGAAGTCCCAGCCGGTGCAGTCTGGTGTGCTGATAACCAGCAAGCCGTCTTTTCGTAATAAACGAGAGATCCTCTGCAGAAAACTCACCGGTTCGGGACTGTTTTCCAGAGAGTTTTCCAAACGAACGACATCATACCGTAGGCTGCGAAGACCTTTTTGCAAAACACTGTTATTCTGCTGAGACGAAGCCTCCTCAATCCAGGCGACAGCAGCAGAATTCCACCCCTTCAAGCGAGCCGTTTCCAGTATGTCCATACTGTCATTACCGATATTCAGAAACGTTCCGGGTGGATGTGTATAGGCATTGATTTCAGCCAACTCTCTGTGACCGAAATCAGGAGAAATCGCCCCTTGGAGCTGGAAAACATGATGGTGGTTATGCCCGCCTGATATGCCGTCCGGCGAACAGGTTGCCGGTATTTCACCGCCGTTCAATCTATAGCCTGGAGTTCCCTTACTCTGGAGTAACCCACAGCATTGGCATTGCAGTATCTCCCGCTTCTGCTCATTCGATGCTGATAAAAGACTTTCTACACCCGCAGAAAAACAGACTTCATAGTCAGTTTTGCCGCAAACGATGCATTCAGATTGGGACTTTTTCTGCATTATTTCCCCCGTCGGCGTAGTTGAATACCAGATCCGATGGTAACGAGCTACACCTGACTCTCTGCGATTATTTCCTCTATCTGGCGAATGGCGACACTGCGCAGCGGCACCTTGCGTGCGGGTGTTTCTGGTTCATAAGCTGTATGAGCAGTTGGCATATCCGGATGAATCCGAATTGCACCCAGTGCGTCCTTCTGCATCTCACGCAAAGCCATCTTCATCTCGCCTAAAGCTTCCAGACATGCAGCATTCTGCTGATGGAAGTGCTCATTGCCGTGAGCTTCAGTTGTCCGCACGTATTCCCACAATTCCAGTTTATAATGATCGCGTTTATTTTCCTGGCCGGCAAAGTCATACAATTGTGACAATCTAACCAGCGAGCGAATTGCAGAAAATCGATTCCGAGTGAACTGATATTGAAGCACGTCCTTACTGACGAACTCTTCCATGTTTTCGATTACTTTTTCTGCGCCTTCAACATATCCTAAGTCAATGTAGAAAGCAGCAAGACTCTCGAGTAGGCGCAGCTCCAACATCGGAAAAGCCCTGTAAGTCCGCTCAGATAGAACCTTCTCTACAGGACGAACAAACATCGCCAGAGGCGCCGAATCAAGCGAAATAGCGCACATCTTTTCCAGGACGTCAACTTGCATGTCGATGGGGAAGCCGTCCATGTCATCCGCTGCTGTCGTTAGGTCTTTTTCTGTGTGGCTCTGCTCCAGCATCTCGCGTACCTTCTGCTGCAGATTGACGTAACGCTGACTTAAATCGACATAAGGATGTGTGCCGCCATTTTCCTTGGCAACTGTCTTGTGATCTTTCTGCGCTTTCTTCAGAGCAGAAATAAGAGCAGGCATGAATTGGTTTAGATTCCCGCGATTCTCAATACACTTGCGAGCTACAGAACCCAATTTCTTGCGAATCTTCTCCTGAGCCAGCAGATCGATCAGCGCTGTGGCGAACGATTCAGCGTCCTTAGCCTTCGCCAGGCGGCCGCTGCGTTCGTCACGGATTAAATCATTGATGCCGGGGACGTCCGTGCCGGCTATAGCCAAACCCTGTGCCATCGCTTCGATCATTGGTACGGAATTATCCTCAAAGTGAGTGCAAAGCGCAAAAATGTCAGTGGCACAGAGGATATCCGTATGGTCTTCAGGATCATCCATGATCGTCACCTGATCTTCCAGCCTCAGCGCATATACCTTCTCAGCAATGCGAGCCCGTTCCGGGCCATCCCCTACCAATAACAGGATGAAATCCTGACCGCGCTCTTTCAAAATTGCACAAGCCTCAATTAAAGTATCGTGATCGCGGCGGCGGTCAAACGGCGCGATCACGGTAATCATCTTCGGTTCGGTTGCCACCCGCAGTTGCTGACGTAAACGGCAGCGATCCTCTTTGGTCAACTGAATGTAAGTCGTGTCTGCTGAATGTGGCAGAAGATTACCCACTCGTCTGCGAAGTTGAGGTAAAGTGAAGGTCAATGTTCGCTGCAAGTTGCGTGTTGCCGGCAGATAAAGATCCGCTAAATGCAGGGCGGTCAGTTCTTCGAAGCTCGATATTAAACCGGGTTCATCGTCAAATTCCACCACGGTCGTCGGTACGCCCGCCGATTTCGCCGCGATTAAAAAGGCCGCAGCAATCGGATCAGGCAGAGACGCCATAGCGAATTTCGGCGCTTTACTGCCGAAACGATCCTGGAATGATCCCAGGTAGGAAAACCCATCATCAGGTGGTAATGCTTGAAGTTCCACATACGTTAGCGTAACTCCGCTGTCAGTGAAAACGCCTTCACTGCCGTCGCCCTTCTCAACATAAGTAACTCCTACAGAGTATTCATTCTTTAAAAAAGGCATACGGCGTGCAACTTCGACTGCTTTTTCATCATGCAGGTTGCGTAGAAAAACTTCGATTCTTAGCTTAGCACTCACGTTGACCTCATTAATGGTTTGCTGGATAGGGTTATCGATAAATGCGAAAAAATGATTTGTACTTATTCTAAGCAAATGCCGTGCCCATTCTTGATAAATCGTCTGAAATAACGAAATATTCGTCGTTATAGCTTTTATATTATATTGTCTTGCAAGAAATATTTCGTTTTTTTGGAGGCTATTGACCACTTTTCAGCCAATACCCTTACCCTCGGAGGCGAATAACTGCCACTCGAATGTGGTGAATTGGTTTCAGATTTAAACGGTACAGAAGAGAAATAAAAAATGGCGACAGTCACGGTGACTGCCGCCTGGAGGGGGAACGCCCAGAAGGCCTGGTGGGAGACATGGCCATTACTTCAACAGAAGCAACTTGCCGGACTGGGTTAGTTCCCCTGCATGAAGTCTGTAAAGGTAGATCCCTGAAGCCAGTTCAGATCCATCGAAGGTCGCCTCATGAACCCCTTTCATCTGAGGACCATCCACTAAAGTCGATACCAGCTTCCCCTGAATGTCATAAACCTTCAGTGTTACATCCATCTTGGTCATTAGACTGTATTCGAAGATAGCCGACGGATTGAACGGGTTGGGATAGGGAGGATTCAATTCAAATTCAGTTACCCTTTCCGGATCAATACGAACCGTACTTGAATCAATAATATGCAGGAGTTTGTCCTGGGGAACCAGTGGTGTTGTCGGAATCAAATTCACCGGCACTTTATGGTACATCACGTCATTCAGCGTCCAAGTTCCTTCACCCTGCACCACGAATCCTGCATCCCTGTCCAGTACATACATGATCCTGCAGGTATCATCAACCAGTTCCGCCATAGAAGGAGTTAGCTCAGAAAGACATTCACCTGGTGCAGCATTGGATGGAGTAATTGTCTCCGTAATGTTCGTACCGACGGACCAGTTCAAGCCACCATCCTCTGAGACCGAAATATAAACCTCTCCCGATGGATAACCACCAGCGCTGATCGCCGTCGTATCGCAGTCATACACCTGGTACATACAATAGAGGTTGCCCGTTGCCGGGTCCTGCCCCAATGAAGGCCGCTGTGCTTTTAAGTTCCAGGCCCCGCAATCAATATAATTCCAGTCGTAATCGTCAAAAGCGTCATGTACGATGAAGTAATCATACCAGCCAGTATACTGTTCCGTCCAGTGCCAGATGATGGACGCGTGCCAGTAGGAGGTCTGTGACAATGCAAAATACGACCGCGTCGTAAACGTCACATGCACCCAGTCATCTTGATCGATGAACACATTCAGATCGGTATAAGCTCGTAGTGTATCACGGTTGGCCAGAAGAGTATCTGGCAAATACGCCAAATCCGGTTCGAGGAAATTGGTCAGATTGAGCGCGTTATTGAAATTCAGATTCTCCCCGTCTTCATCGATTAACAGCCAGATATCGTTGTTCCATTGACTGTAGGTGGAATCGGGGTGAGCGAAACCGTCCTCACGGCAATACGTCCACGCCAGAGCGCACTTATCTGACACTTCCGAATAGTCGTGATCAGCGGCAATGGTCATCGTCCAGGTCATTTCATCCCACGGTTCGAACCAGGTCATGCTGTAAGTGGCGTCGTCATATTCAGCCTTGATATAGTTATGCCGCTGAGGATTGCCCGCCACCCCGCTGGCAGGATTCTCTGTCGATATGACGCGTATGTCATAGTTCCGATCTAACTGCAGCCGCGGCCAGATATTTTCGAACCCGGTTGATGGCGCCGAATGGACCAGAAACGCTCCGATATACGGGAAGAAATCAATAGCTACAGCCGTTTCTGGAGGATTCGATCCGAGAATCTGGTGAAGACCGATCACAGCTCTGCCATCTTCCATGACATCCAAAGTCGGGTATCCTCCCCGCGTCGAAGATTCGACCGGGGTGCCAATCTCAGGCCAGCCCTGCGTTCCGTCAAGGTCGATGGTGTTATAGTAAACATGCCGACCCGCAGAATTTTCAGTGCCGTTCATCCAGGTAAAATGAACAACGCCGTTACTATCCAGTGCCAGCATTCTGCCGATAGTGCCATTGTGCTGGTTTTCATACCACGTCGTGCCTATCAGGAATACATCCCCGACGCGATCGACATTATCGCCTGCCGGCAGATTGTAAGGTGGGATGGCAACTGGAGCATCGATCTCCTCTGATCCGTCAGCCGGATAGAGAGTCTCATTTTCGATTGATTTCACCATGGGGTTATTCGCCAATGCAAGAGATGCCATTAAACTCGCCAGCATGATGACAGCAAATTTGCGTCTCATGGGTTCTCCTCCTCACTATAATGTCAGCGCCGATCCGAGCGATCGACGCATCAGCGCGAATACCACTCCCACCAGAATAGCGGCGATTCACTCCGCATCGTCTGTGAGTAATATAGGGTGACGGAGAACCTGAAACAAGCGCAAATAGTTGCCGTAAAAAAAAACGTCCCGGCTTGCGGGACGTTTAAAACCTACCTTATTGATGAAGGCGACTACATCTCTTTTAAAAAGTTCTTGTCGATTTCATCTTGAATTATCTGCTGATGCTTTTTCTCTTCTTTTGCCAGGAATTGGAACATCTGGCTGGCGCTTTCATCTTTCAAAGTATCAGCCGCCCTCTGGTAAAAATCTTCTGCAGCCACCTCACGTTTTAAAGCTAATTGCAACGCCTCTAAAGGGGTCATATCAGGTCTGAAAGTCATCTCTATTTCTCCTTGATTATTCTCCATCGACTTCAATATAAGAAAAACCCTTTTCTGATGCAAGGGTTTTTCGATTTATGGATTTTTAAACGTTAACGCTCAAAATGGTTTGATCGCCTCCAGCAGCTCCTCATCCGCAGGCATACCCCGTTTGGCATACCGGATTGTACGCCGTCGCCCGTGCTTTCGATCATATCGCTAACAGACCGGGCATACTGGCTCCCGAAAGTTATTTAAGGCTTTACTTCTTCAAATTCATCTTTGGAAGCTCCGCACACCGGACATTCTTCCGGCGGTTCCTCGCCTTCATATATGTAACCGCACAGCTTGCAGCGCCATTTCTTCATTTGGTTCTTCCTCAAGGCTTATTCGATTAATGAACGCAGTCGTTGGAGATTGCGCTTAAAATCTTCGATCTCACCGGGCGTCTCCAGCAATCCAGGCAGGTCGGCAAATCGATCATCATTGACCAGCCAACGGAAGGGCTCCAGTCCCAACGTCCCTTCACCTAACTCCTCATGCCGGTCAACGCGGCTGCCGAACTCCTTCTTGGAATCATTAAGATGAGCCGCTTTCAGATGCTCAAAACCGATAAGGTCCCCGAACTTCTTCCAGGTATCCTCGTACCCATCCTTCGTCTTCAGATCATAACCCGCGGAATACATGTGACAGGTATCGATGCAAAAGCCAACACGTTGTTGTTCTTTCACCTTACCGCGCATCCCAGCCAGATGTTCGAACCGATAACCCAGGTTAGTCCCTTGACCCGCAGTCGTTTCCAGCAGTGTCACTACCTTGAAACCAGCACAGCGCTCGTGGATTTCGTCCAGACTTTCCGCTATTTTGGCGATGCCCCACTCTTCGCCCTTGCCCAAATGACTGCCCGGATGAGTCACGACATAAGGAATCCCTAACGATTCCGCGCGTTCCAGCTCATCGACATACGCTTCGATCGACATGCGCAGTTTATTTTCATCCGTGGCACAAAGGTTGATCAGGTAGGAATCGTGAATGACGACAGATTGAAGGTCCGCTTCCTTGAAGTTGGCTTTGAAGCCGGATATATTCTCTTCAGTGTAAGGTTTCGCCTTCCACTGCGTCTGATTCTTAGCGAACATCTGGATGGCGTCACAACCGATCTTCTGCGCATTCAGCGGGGCATTCTGCACGCCGCCGGCAACAGATACGTGCGCTCCTAAGATCATCTTACTTCAACCACCACTCAGGGGGATCATCCTTGGGAGGAGCGCCCGGACCCTCGATGTCAGCCATCAGGTACTCCTTCTTGAAAACCATCTTGGTACGGTCCCAATTCGCAATCTCTACCACCGAAGTATCCATGCGGATGGCGTCACAGGGACAGGCTTCGACACAATACCCGCAGAAGCAGCAGCGCAGAATGTCAATTTCGTACCGGGCAGGGTGCTTTTCCACGGTAGGATCGGGGTGTTCTTCCGGGACGATATAAATGCAGTTAGTCGGACAGATCGTTTCACACAGCATGCAGGCGGTGCAGCGTTCGGATCCATCGTCCTTTTTGGTCAACCGGTGACGGCCGCGATAACGCCGGTGAATAGGGCGGCGTTCTTCGGGATACTGATACGTCACCGCGCCCCGCTTATCCTTAGCCAAACCGAAAAGATGCAATGTATGGACGGTCATATTGCGCATGAAATGCCCTGTGGTAATCCATAAACCGCGAATCACTTCCGGGTAGTAGATCTTTTCCCACAAACCCATCTCGGCCTTCTGCACCGAGGTCTGGTAATTGACTGGAAGATTTTTGTAATCGACTTTCGGCATATCTATATCCGTTGAGGGTTATCCCTTAGGGTGTTTGCAGTATCTGTTCCTGAATCACTTCAGCGGCGAGCCGGTTCCCGCGATCATTCCAGTGCATCTTATCGGACAGGTAAAGCAACTCGTTGTTTTCCTGATAATCTTCATAAAAATAAGGAAAAAGATCAATGCTTCTGATTCCCAGATCAGCACACCAATTCAATACTCTCTTGATCTCAGCCGGCGTTTCGTCGCGCTCGGCCGTCCAGTGAACGCTGCTGGGCGTCGAAAAGACAATCAAATTCGCGTCTGATTTCTGCGCCTCGTCGCGTAATTCCCGCAGCAGATAATACGTCAGATCGCTGATATTTGATGTTTCACTGTAAAGTAGCAGCGAATCGAGATTGGCTCGCTCCCGGTCAGTCTCCCCGATACCCAGATCACCGCCAGTATGTCTTTCTTCCGCGCCGCGCTGATAGGCCGATAACGCCAGAGCGCGGTCCAGAATCTGACCGATGGCTGTCCGCTTCGTAAACCACAACCGGACAGCATTCGGCTCTGGCTGCCTGGGAACTGGGACGTTACCTAAAATCAGCTTATCGTCAACAACTCGAAAATGTGACTTGGCGACGCGATGCCCCAGATTACTGTCGTTATAAATTAAGTCGTTAGCACAGAAAAAGAGCAGAATGTCGGTCGGATTCACTTCTGGTCCGTATTTCTGCAGAGCTAACAGCTCCTGATCGGTGGAATAGCCGTGAATCCCAAAATTATAGCTGATGCAGGTCGGTTCTAACTGTTCCACGACTTCCGATGCACGATTTTGATGTTCGACACCGGAGCCCATCATAAAGCTGTCGCCCAAAAAGATGAGGCGCCGCTTTCCGGCTGCGGCCGCTCCAGTAATCGGCTCATCATCCCGAAAGCCCCACCCGTTCATCTCTGCCGGAACCGCAAGACCACCTTCAATTAATAACCCCTTGTAATCTGTCTTACCGATCCAACCCAATGAATCATCATACGTCATCAATGATTCCATCTTCGGATTGCATTGATAGCCCGGCCAGGCAAAACGGAGCACAAATTCAACCGCAATAATACCAATGACGAACACTACAAAGAGCAGCAGCAAATTGCCCCATAAACTCGATTTCTTTTTCACTTCAGCCATCTGGTGGTGATTCGGGTTAGACGACCATTAGAACCAGGCCGGTCAGGATGATATTCAAAACTGCCAGCGGTAGAATACCCGTCCAGCAGAGCTTCATCAGTTGGTCATACCGGAAGCGCGGCAGCGTCCAGCGGATTAACACCTGGAGCCAGCAGAAGAACGCCATCTTGATGAAGAACGATCCGATCTGCAGAAAAACCACTACCAGGTGCGGCAGATTCCATTCCGCGCCCCACGGGAAACGAAACCCTTCAGCATAAAGATAAGGGACATTGTACCCACCGAAATAGAGCGTGCCGAAAAGGGCCGCCATAACGATAATTTCGATGAATTCCGCGAAATAAAACAACCCGAACCGCATCCCGGAATATTCTGTGTAGTAACCGATAATCTCCGATTCACCCTCCGGTAGATCAAACGGCACGCGCTTGGTTTCAGCGATCACAGCAGGGAAGAACAGCAGAAAGCCCAGCGGCTGCACGAAGATCCCCCATTTGGGCAGAAAACCGAAGAGCAGTTCATTCTGCCCCCTGACAATCGCATCCAGTTCCAAGGTTCCGAATACCATGATCAAACCGACCAGCGATAATCCCACGCAGACTTCGTAAGAGATCATCTGCGCCGCAGCGCGCAGTCCCCCCAGCAGGGAGAATTTGTTATTCGACGACCACCCCGCGATAACCGTCCCGTAAATCGTCAATCCCCCAAATGCCAGAATGAAGAGATACCCGACGTTCAGATCGGCGATCTGCAGAGGAATCTCCAACGATCCTATGCGCAGCACGTCTCCGAAAGGAATCACTGCGAAGATGACCAGCGCCGGGAAGAACGCCAGGATGGGAGCTAAGGTATGCAGGAACTTATCCCCCCGCGGCGGAATGAAATCTTCCTTCCAGAACATTTTCAAGCCGTCAGCCATCGGCTGAAACAGGCCGATCAAACGGATGCCGAAAACGTCGGCGCGGTTGGCGCCCAACCGGTCCTGCATCACCGCGGACTGCTTCCGTTCCACCCAGGTCATAATGGCGGCCAGACCCACTAACGTGATCAGCACACCCCAGATTTTCGCTAAAGTTATGGCAGTTTCTAACATGGTTTAATCCCAGGCAATAATCAGCATTTCTTGTGAGTTGCCATTCTGTGATAGAACATATTTATATGTGCCATACTCACAAAGTTTGACGTGCCTTTTAACTTGTTTTAATTCATTGACTAATTCTGATATCGCAGGAATTCCATCAGATCTATATGAAATGACAAGATGCGATTTTTGAAACTTATTAATTACTTCTCTGAATGCTTTGCCAATTTGATATTTATCGTTCCACGGGCTTGGTTTTTGTAGCAGTGGTTTATGTCTTTTGGAGTTGTCGATTAATGATTCCCAATCATTGTAGTTACACAGACCCTCCAAGAAATGGTAGAATTGGTGATAATCGACACCAATCCCTTTCGCTGATAGATATGGTGGATCAATGTAAACAAGATCATAGAAAGGAGAAAGTTCAACAACTGGGCAGTTATTAGCTACACAATTCTTGGTGTTATCAAAAATTGCGTTATTTACCTCTAATTTGAATTTATTTATGTAAGACTCAAAAGTGCCATCCCACGTGACCTTATTTCCAAATGACCTTTTAACCGTTCTAGAGCGCATGTTTAGGTTTTTTCTATGGAATAAATTAAAAGGTCTTTTAATCAAACAAGCCTGAAAAATAATCCATAAAAGGATGGCTTTTTTATACTTAACGTCTCCATAGTGTTTATAGAGGTTGGATATGATACGGTCAAGTAGTTGATTTTCTTCGTCATAGTAATAAATGTCTCGAAAGTTATCTGTTATAAAATTATCAATCTCATCATTTGGTGATAGCAGTCTTGCCAAGTCTGAATCCTCGATTAATACAGATCCATTTTCAATTAAAGATACGCCAGTAAAATAATTAGCTTTAAGAATGTCATTATAGGTTACTGATTTATTTTTTGACTTAAATAAATATGATACTGAACCTGTTCCACCGAATGGGTCAAGAACAGTCTCAAAATCGAGAAATGAAATATTGTCCCATATCCAAGGGAGTAATTTCCGTTTGCTTCCTTGATATCGGGTTCTTGGAAAATAAGAAATATTCTTACTGATAGATAATTCTGCCAGTTCGGGCATCAGTAATTTCTCCAGTAATCTTCAAATTCCTTCATCGTCTTAAAAACACCATTCCCCTCTTGGAAAGTTTTGATTTTGTTACTACCTATGGATCCAATATTTGTAGTGTTTCCACTTCCTGGTTTCTTGCCGGCAATTTTGTACTTCTCCTGCACGAAAAACTCAATATCTTCATAAGGACTTTGGAGATTGCTAGCCTCCATGATCTCCTTTATCTCTGTCTTTTCACAGTTCGGATTTCTGGAATAAAGGAAACCGATTACCCAATGTTTAACGTATTCTTTATATGGGTATAGAATGCTCCGTTTTCCTTCTGGATCACGCAGAAACGATCTATATGAACCGAGTGTAAATCCAAATTTTTTCAAATCACCAGTTTTATTGAATTTCCTATATGTAGATTTGATTTCTATTGCATATTTTTTCTCTTCATCGTCTGGGTTAAATAGTGTAAAATCGGGGTATTTAGTCTGTGCTGTTTTCTCTACTGATAAACTCAAATCTTTGGCAATATCACGTATTATTGGTTCGCATAATATTTCGAAAATACCTGATAAGATCTTCGAATCATAAGATAGTGTATAAACAGTTTGTTTAGAAGTAAGAATTCCTACAATTCTCCCTTCAATTCCATATGAGTAATCTGAAATAAGTTTCTCGCTAAATAATTTTGGGAAGTTATCCATGTCTAATCGCATAATTTTTACTTACCTTCCCCAGCCTTATCTTCCTTTGTCTCTTCCTTCAAGTAACTGACCTCTTCCATCGCCGCGCGTTTGTGGTCGTCCTGGTAATTCATCATCGTCGTTTCAGCAACGAATTTAGACTGAAAGAAGAGACGGTGTCGTTTCTTATAGACCCAGACTAATATCCAAAATATGGCTATTAATATTGCGATCAGGAATATAGCGTTTCCTGAAATCATTTTATTGCCCCCACAGGCATCACAGCGAGTGGTACTTCATCCCTGGCAAGATTCAGGACTTTCTGTACTTTATCGTCGTAGAAAGCTCCCAGGACCACCGTGCCTAAACCCAGACTTTCGCACTGCAGGTAGATATTCTGCACGGCGCAGCCAACCTCGATGTGAGTGTAACGCTCTCCCCGGTCGCCGTACTTCTTGCCCACTCTCTGGTAAATTCCGGTTATAACAATACAGGCTGGCGCGTCACTAATACTCTCCTGAGACAACGCCGCCCGGCATAATTCGCTGCGCTGATCACCTGCGACAATTTCTACAATCTCATGCGATGCAGGTTTATAGCGGTATACTCCCGCATCCAAGCCCTTGACCTTACCGGCGACCAGGATAACTTCCAACGGATACAACGCACCAGCCGAAGGCGCTGTCCGCAGACCGTACGGCACGGGCTGCGTTATTCCTTGCGCCGCCCATAAAAGCTGTGCAGCCTGCTGCAAGGTCAAAGAATCGGCTGAATAATCTCGCACTGATCTGCGTGACTTGAAAGCCTCTTCGAGAGAAGTATCGCTGTCAGTCAAAGGCGGCGGTAACTTGATGACCACAGGATTCTGCTTTCCGAAAGCTTTCCATCCAGTCATCATGCAAAGTACCGCCAGTAAAAAAAAGAATGTCTTCAGAGTTCTATTCAATTCAATCCCGAAATGAATCCCTACCAATTATCCGGATACATCCCGTGCGTGATCCCGAACGTCCCCTGCCAGTTTAACGTCTCATATTCAGGCTTGCCCTGTGCCATCGCATCGTAAACCGCTTTAGTATCCTCGTACAGCCAGCGGGTATTGAAGCGCTTCGCCAGATTCTGCCAGATCTCCCACTGCGGCATGGCCTGTCCGATCGGCTCGATTGCCTTCTCAAACTTCTGCACCGTACCCTTGATATTGGTAAACGTGCCCTCACGTTCAACGTAAGTCGCCATGGGCAGAGCCACGGTCGCCTTCTGCCATAATCGGTTCTGATCATGCGATACGACGATCAGCCACTCCAGCTTGGAAGTGAGCGCTTCGACGTTCTCGCCCACCAACCCCTCCAGATCCGTGCCCGAAACGACCAGCCCCTTGATCTTGCCAGCTTTAATTTCATCGACGATCTCACCTGCCTCAAACGGATTGACCACCGAACCGAATCCCAGATCCTTGAAGCCGCGCCGGTTGGGATACGGGTCGTCCGTCATCAGAACTTGATCCTTTTCCAGTGTTTCCGATACAGGGATGTCGTAACCGATGTTGGCGAACTTCAGAGTATCACGGAACAGTTTCAGCGCGCGGTAGGCGTCTTCATTGGAAGCAATCGGAGCCATTAAAAACGCCACTGAGTTTGGTCCCGGTTTCTTGATCTTGGATTTGATCAACTCTGTGGCGCGCGCCAGAGCCATATCCCAATCAACCGCCTCCCCGTTGACCATCGGATCGGTTGCCCTCTCTTCCGCGTCGATGAAATGATAACCATACCTCCCCCGGTCGCAGATCCACCAGCGGTTGACAGCCATATTCACCCGCGGTTTGATACGCTGCACCCGTCTGCCTTCACCCTTGTAATCATGATCTTCGTCGAAATGCACGTAAATATTGCATCCCCTACTGCACTGCGGGCAGATCGACTGGGCTGATTTCAGATACCAGACTCTCCGTTTATGACGGAAATCGCGATCCAGCAGCGCCCCGACGGGACAAAGATCAACGACGTTACCGGCGTAAGGATTGTTCAAATCTTTGTCGGGATAATTAATCAACACTTCGTTGGAACCATGCCCGAAAATCCCTAACTGCCGTTCACCCCAGATCTCATCGCAGAAACGCACGCAGCGGCTGCACAAAACGCAGCGCTCGGAATCCAGAACTACTGTCGGACCCACTGGATGAAGCTTTGGTTTATGCCACTTATCAACCGTCAACCGGTTATCGTAGAGGCCGTGCAGCATGTAATAATTCTGCAGCTTACATTCACCGGCGTCATCGCAGATGGGGCAGTCGGTAGGGTGGTTCATCAGCAGGAATTCCAGAGTCGCCTTGACACGCTCCTTGATTTCCGGCGTGTTCGTCCTGACGATTAACCCATCTCTGGCGCTGTTCGAACACGCCAGATCAATCCATTTGCGGTCACCCTGTTCCAGCTCCACCTGGCACATACGGCACGAGCCCACCACAGACAATCCCGGATGATAACAGAAATGCGGAATGTCAATACCGACCTTGCGCGCAGCCTGTATTAAGTTCGTCCCCTCGGGAACTTCAAAAGTTATATCATTTATGGTGATCTCTGGCATTCCTGAAACCAGCCTTTCTATCTCCGAATCTCTTTCTTAACCTGGCTTAATGACAGGACTTTAAAGAGATTATATTCTCTGCTGTAAACCTTATTTCATCCGTCAACCGACGGACTTTTCCCATTACCTCAGTCGCTTCAGCGACTTTACCCAGAATTCGGGCTTCCGATTTTAATCGGGGGTCAAGATGCCAGTATCGCTATGCTTTCACAGGATTGAAATCCTATGCCCAACTCTCAGTTCAAGAGGTTAAAACCACTGTTGCTTTTCTATGCACTCCAGTCGCTTCAGCAACTTTACCCAAAATTTGGGCCTCCGAATTTATTCGGGGGTCAAGATGCCAGTATCGCTATGCTTTCACAGGATTGAAATCCTATGCCCAACTCTCAG
>JAHJDJ010000010.1 GCA_018812585.1 bacterium | reverse complement strand
TAACGGATGCTCAGCCCTTGAAGAACGTGGGCTACGGATGTACATCTGAAAGCCCCCTGAATGGGGGTGAAACTGCGCTGTGCTTAGTCTACCCTACACTTTGGAGAATGAGCCAACGATGCAAGTAACTTTACGAGACGTAATGGATGATGATCTGCCGATTTTCTACGAACAACAACTCGATCCGGACGCTAACACTATGGCGGCGTTTACGTCTGAGGATCCAACCGACCGGGAGGCGTTTGAGGCGCATTGGGAGAAGATCAGGAACGATGATACAATCGTACTGAAGACGATTCTGTTTAACGATAACGTGGCAGGTTATGTGGCAAAGTTCCTGCGGGAAGATGATCCAGAGATCAGCTACTGGATTGGCAAGGAGTATTGGGGGAAGGGTGTGGCGACGACAGCGCTCACTCAGTTTCTTGCAGTTATAGAAGAACGGCCACTCTACGCTCGAGTGGCGAAGGACAATATCGGTTCTGTGCGGGTGCTGGAGAAATGCGGGTTCAAGGTCTGCGGCGAAGATGTGTATTTTGCCAATGCGCGGGGTAAGGAGATCGAGGAGTTTGTGTTCCGGTTGGATGGGGAATAGGGGGGGAGGTCGTGACACACCTGATAAAAATTGTCTTGACCACGGATTACGCGGATTACACGGATTTTTGGGAACCCCCTGTTGAGCGGTGGAGCACCGGCGGGAAGTAGCTGAAGCTACAAATAACGAATGCCTAGCCATAAATGGCGTGGGCTACATTTGGTACAATCCGCCTGAGGCGGATAAACCCTTCTGAAAAGGGCTGAAGCTGGTAGACTGCGCTGCGCTTAGTCTACCCTACACTTCAGTGTCACGGAGGGGTCTGTGACACCCGAGGGAAACAATCAAGGCCGTCACTCCCCGTGGCGGTTTTTCTTTTAAAATCTCAAAAAAGCTCTTGACTTTAGTAGTGATCATTTGTATATTATGTGCCCATACGTTCAGTCATGGCGCAGAAACACAAATCATTATCGAAGGAGAGAGTTATGCCGACCATTTGTCATTTTGAAATTCCCGCGGATGACCCGCCGCGCTGCCAGAAGTTCTACGAAAGCCTTTTCGGGTGGAAGTTCGAGCATCAACCGCAGTGGGATTATTACGGCATCACCACCGGCGAGCCGGGGAAATCGGTGCCCGGTGGCATGATGAAGCGTCAATCGCCGGAACACTCGGTCTGCAATTACATCGACGTGGAAGACTTGGAGGCGTCTGCGGCCAAGGTTAAGGAGCTGGGCGGTCAGGTGGTCATGGAGAGGACTGCCGTGCCAGGGATGGGCTGGTTCGTAATTTGCCTGGATACGGAGAACAATCCGTTCGGCTTGTGGCATTGCGATGAAAAGGCAAAGTAGATTCTGTGAACGGTAAACAGTGAACAGAAAACAGTGAAGCGGCGGGGAGATGATTCCTGCCGCTTTGTCTATAAGGTGATTTTTTAGTAGAGGAGGTACTGATTATTTTTTATATTTGAGTAGTCAAAGGAGCGCTTCATAATTATTACCTCCGCTTCTCATGTCCTTTTGACTGAATTTGCTCGACTCTGCAATGACAGATTAGAAGTAGTGTTGCGATGATGGAATGCGCGGAAATGAGTTGACAAATAGGAATAATTCTTATATAATAACAGTATGGATAAAGTCAGTTCGGTAGGCCAGCAGAGATTTCTGGATCTCTGCAGGCATCATCACCTGAAGATCACGCCGCAGAGAATTGCGATCTATCAGCGGTTAATGGAAGCGGAACATCATCCATCGGCTGAAGATGTGTACGAGGCGGTTCTGCCGGACTATCCAAATATTTCATTCGATACGGTTTACCGGACTTAAGCACCTTTGCTGAAATCGGGCTCACATCCATTGTAGAGGGGTTTGGTAAAGCGCGGCGCTTCGACGCGAATCTGGACCTGCACCATCATTTCCACTGTGAGAAATGCGGCGCTATCTTGGACTTCACCTATCCTGATTTTGACAAACTGTCGATGCCGCGTGAACTGGAAGAGAAATTTGAAGTACGCAGAAAACGGGTTGTTTTAACCGGGCTATGTGAAAAGTGCAGTAAAAAGTGAAGCATCATAAAAAATAGTTTGTCATATTTTAATCATTGGAGGCAATCATGGGAAAAACAGAAGAGAACCTGCAGGCAGCCTTTGCGGGTGAATCACAGGCGCGTAACAAATACACTTACTATGCGCAAGTCGCCATAAAGGAAGGCTTCCACTATATCGCCAGAATCTTTGAAGAGACGGCAGAGAACGAAAAGCGTCATGCCAAAGATGAATTCGTCCTGCTGGGTGGCTTAGGCGATACCGCTTCGAACCTGCGGGATGCCTATGATGGCGAAAATTACGAAACCACCGAAATGTATCCCACCTTCGCCAAGGAGGCGGAAGCAGAGGGCCATACTAAAGCCGCGATTTTATTCAATCAGATCGCCAAAGTAGAAGCTCACCATCGGGATCGTTACAAGAGATTACTGGAAATGGTCGAGAGCGGCACCGTCTTTAAGCGCGAACAGCCTATCAACTGGAAGTGCGGCGTATGCGGCTATGTCTACAAAGGCACCGAACCTCCGCCCAAATGCCCCTGCTGCCAGCATCCGCGTGAGTATTACGAACCAGCCAACCTGGATATTTAGCGAGGTTACTATGGCAGTCTATCAGTGTCAGGTTTGCGAACAGCTCTACGATGAGGATAAAGAGGGCGTGAAATGGGAAGATCTGCCTGATGATTGGGTTTGTCCGGTCTGTGCATCACTGAAGTCGATGTTTCAGGCGCTTAAGGAAAAGTCTGAGGATTCTCCGGTGGATGACGCCGGAGAATCTTCTTCTCCTCAAGATGGATCCGGGCGATCTGTCGATGATCTGGAAATCAGCATGGCGGACATTCACGAGATGGCTCGCAGCGGGCGGTCGATTATCGAACCGATGCGCACTAAAAAGCCGGTGGTTTCCTGGGATGACATTCTGATCATGGGCGCGCAGTTAAATCGTATCCCCTTAAACGATAACATCGACGTTATTACGCGGACTGTGATCGGCCCTAAGGCTGAGCATCCTCTGGAAATCGAGACACCGGTCTATGTGACGCACATGTCCTACGGGGCGTTATCGCGTGAAGCGAAAGTGGCCTTATCGAAGGGCAGCGCCGCGGCAAAAACGGCTATGGCCTCAGGTGAAGGAGGCATCCTGACAGACTCGCTGGCGAATGCCTATAAATACATTTTTGAATACGTCCCGAACCGTTACAGCGCCACCGAGGAGAATTTAAAAGGCGTCGATGCCATCGAGATTAAGATTGGGCAATCTGCGAAACCGGGGATGGGAGGACATTTGCCGGCGAACAAAGTCACTGACGAGATTGCCGAGGTACGCGGCTTCCCCCGGGGAGAAGATATCATCAGCCCGGCTCATTTTGAGGACATTCTGACCGCGGATGATTTGAAGGCCAAAGTTGCCTGGCTACGCGGGGTATCCGGTGGCAAACCCATCGGAGTGAAATTTGCGGCCGGGAATGTCGAAGCAGATTTAGAGGCTGCATTATACTCAGAACCTGACTTTATCACCATTGACGGCCGTCCGGGCGCAACAGGCGCTGCTCCCAAGACCATCAAAGCGGCGACCTCGGTTCCCACTATTTTTGCGCTCTATCGTGCGAGAAAGTATTTACGGGAACATAACATTGAGGATGTTTCTCTGGTTATCACCGGGGGTTTAAGGGTTTCTAGTGATTTCGCCAAGGCGTTAGCGCTGGGTGCCGACGCCATCGCGGTGGGAACGGCTGCTTTGATCGCTATTGGGTGTCAGCAGTACCGCATCTGTCATACCGGTAAATGTCCGGCAGGGATTACCACGCAGGACAAAGACCTGCGCCAGAGATTGAATGTCGACAAGGGCGCGGAGGGTCTGAAAAACTACTTCACAGTCGTGACGGAAGAACTAAAGGTTTTCGCGCGGTTGACCGGACACACCGACGTACACGACCTGAATCTGAACGATCTCTGTACGACGAACTCGGAAATCTCGAATCATACCGACGTCAGGCACGTATGATGAGGTAAAGCGGTTTAAATCAGCCTCAAAATGTCCCTGAAACCTCCACTTCCCTGGATCTACCTGGCGGCCAGCGCGGTCGCCAGCGCCGCGGTGGCGGCCTACCTTGCTGCTATCATCGATAAAGGGTTCTCCTGGAATCTGTTCCTGTCGCTGGTGATCTGGATGGGGACGATACCCTTGTGGTTATGGTGTTACTTCTTAGCGAAAAAGGCGCATCGGTCTGATGAGGATGAGGGGGATAGCTAATATTGGGAGAACCGGGGGCGTAAAACCCGCCTGAGGCGGACTAGTTCCACGGATTAAAAGGATTTTAAAATGTCTAAATCCCCCCTGATCCCGTCCGGACGGGATCGTCCCCCCTTGGTAAGGGGGGCTGTTATGGTGGACTGCGCTGTGCTTAGTCCACCCTACGATTCTGAAGAGGGCTGGCGTAATGACTTGCGCTGTGCTTGGGCAACATTACGATAGCGAATGGATGATTGATGGCTACCGTAGGTATAAAACCTACGGCTATTATTGTGGATTCGGATACCAGCGAGCAGTCCACATCATCCGTGTTAGCAGCCGGGGGTTTTACACCCCCGGTGAGTCCGATGATATCAAGCAATCAAATCCGTCAAGTCAATTTATATGGCGTGTTCGGCAATCTCTTTTATATCGCCTAAATAACTGGTAGTGAGATTTT
>JAHJDJ010000157.1 GCA_018812585.1 bacterium | reverse complement strand
TGCCTCCTTCGGCCTTTTTCAGGCTTAACCAACCGATCAGGGAGGCGGCCAGCGCGGTGGTGTGATTCATGAAGCCAGCATGCATGAAAAAAACATAGGGCGACAGCGCCATCAGCCAGGCGGCCCAGCGGGCGGTTTTTTCGCCGCTTATAGATTTCATCAGATAATAGAACAGAACGACGGCGATGAAGCCTAAGATGGGATTGATCAGGAAGGGCGCGCCGCTGAGGACTCCGATGGTCAGCAGCAGCGGATGGCCGGGAGGGTACTGCGAAAACCAGCGTCCCATATCGACCATGAAGCCGTAGAAGAAGAACTCTTTGGGGATAAACGGCTCAGCGGTGAAGTGGCCGGAGGCGAAGATGCGCGCCTGCAAAAGCTGCGCGATGGAATCTTCTACGTGAGGGATCTTATCGAAGCAGGTGATGGAGAAAAAGAGCGCTGCAACGAAGACGAATCCAGCCGGCAGCCAGGGATGCAGCCGCGGCCAGGACAGCATTGAGATTTTTTGCGGCAGTTTGACCACCGACGCCAGCCAGCCGGCAACTATCGCCAGACCCACGCCGTTCAAAAGGTAGGCGATACCTAAGAACAAAAGAATCACCCAGGCGGCCGCTCCGAAACGCAGCCAGAAGAGCGGGATAAAGCTGATACCGAAGACCAGCAGAGCGATGACGATGCGGACGGGGTGACTGAGCTTAAGGAAGAGCGTCTTCCCGGGATATTTTACGATGGTATAGACAGAGAAGATCAGGCAGATCACGGTCAAAATCAGTAAGCCGGTTTTGCCAGTCAACAGGGCTGATGCGGAAAGCGAGGGCAAGACCTCCTCGAACTGGATGAAGTGCAGCGTCAGGTTGATCCATAACAGCAGTCCGCAGATCAGGCTGAGGAGCGCGCCGGACAGGTGAATGATCGTTTTAGTGCGACTTTCAGTCATGCCTAAAGATAGCGACTGGTGATCAATAACGCAAGAAATAAGATGCGGAATAATCAAACAGTTGCCTGCGAAAAGCATTGAATTTGGGGTGGAGGTGTTGTATATTGGGAGGGATGACCGGGTTTGGCACCGGATTTAAATTCCGGTGCTCAGAGTGGGCACCCAATTGACTGAAGTCAATGAGCGGGTATTAGTCTCAGTCACTTCAGTGACTTGAAGCGAATGGAGAGCACCCGACATTTATTCGGGTGTCCAAAGAGCAAAGAATTCTATCTAATCATAAAATACCAACTATGAAAATTATCGTACTGATGGGCGGGGAATCCGCGGAGCGGAGAGTGTCGTTGACGTCCGGTGAGGCGGTGGCGCGGGCGTTGGCTGACCAGGGGCACGACGTTCATAAGATGGATCTGATCGATCCGGTGCGGATCGCTCCGGCGAAGGTGGCGCTGTTCCAGGAAGAGGTGGGTGAAAAGCCTCCAGATCTGGACGATCTGCCGCGCTTCACGCCGCGGCGGCTGGCGTCGCTGATGGAAACGCTGGACCGGCAAAAACCGGACGTGGTTTTCCCCATGCTGCACGGAGGCATGGGTGAAGATGGACATCTGCAGGCGGCGTTGGAAATGGTGGGACTGCCGTTCGTGGGGAGTGGATCGCTGGCATCGGCGCTGGCGATGCACAAACCTAAGGCCAAGGCGCTGTTCCGGTCTGTGGGAGTACCTACGCCGGATGAGCTTATTCTGACGGCGGACGATACCGCTGAAAGCGCGGAGAAGAAGATCAATACCGCGTTCGGATTTCCGGCGGCACTGAAACCGGACAGTTCGGGTTCTGCGGTGGGGTTGTTCATCCTTCAGGATGCCAAGGGGTTGGATGAAGCGTTAAGCACCATCACTCACCTGCACCAGCACGTACTGGTGGAGCGGTTCATTCCGGGCAAGGAACTGACCGTGACGATACTGGGCGAAGAGGCTCTGCCGCCCATCGAAATTCGCCCGCACGGAGGGGTGTACGATTACCTGTCGAAGTACACCAAGGGGCACACGGAATATCTCTGTCCAGCGCCGCTGGATGACACGGTGACGCAGCAGTTGCAGGAGTACGGCTTGAAGGCTCACCAGGCGTTAGGCTGCCGCCACTACAGCCGGGTCGATTTCCGCATGCCGGAGGGCGGCGATCTGTATTGCCTCGAAGTCAACACCATTCCGGGGATGACCTCGACTAGCCTGGTGCCGAAAGCGGCTAAGGCGGTGGGGGTGTCGTTTGAGCAGTTGGTGGATAAGTTGGCTAAGATGGCGTTGCCATGAAAGCATATCAAATTGAAAATATCAAATTGAAAATTGATTCAAGGCGTGGAGATGGGGCGGGGGCAGAATGTCCAAGTTAAAAGTGAAGATTGGGGTGTGGGTGGAGGGATATTTATCTCCGTGGCGGTTTGGGAGGTGAGGGGAGAGGCAGTGTTAGGCCTATAAGTCAATTCTTTGTAGGATTGTTATTGGCATTTTCAACATCTTGGCGACGTCTTTCCAGGCTTGTGGAGATCATTTTATCCATATTCCCTTGCTTTAGCAGGAGTATTATTCCATAAAAAATACAGAAAGATCCTAGCGTATTCCAGAATATATCAAGGTCCCGGAAATTACCCAATATAGAGCTGGTCGATCCCAATAAAATGAAGACTACTGCTAGGATCAATTGATTGTTTGCATCAGAACAAGCATACATCAGTTCATGCGAATCATCAGAAAGTCTCTGAACGCTTTTTTCGAACTCCTCTTTGCGCTTTACAGAACGGTTTCGCCACCATGACGCAATAGAAAAAAAGCTCTTGTCGAATGTAATTTTCAGGTAAGCAGAGGCGATGTTTATAGCAACACCAGCAATCACAACAGTAACCCACCAGATTGGAGATTTTATAATCTCGGAAAGTTTGTCCATCTCTTGTCCGCCTTATGGTTTTATATCAACTGAATTATTTTTACTATTAGATTTCCCAAAGGCACCTAGTGATTCCTTTTTGTATCCTGTGCTAAGATAGGTCCCACATGTGTTTTGTACTTCTCGTAAACTTCTTTGGCTTTGTTGAAACATTCTGTACTATCCAAGATATGCACGGATGAAATTTTGTCTTCAAAAGCAACCAATTTGTTTGGATTAAACAGATCAGATGAAAAACCTATTAGCCCTTCAGGTGGTTTTAATTTAGAAATTCGTTG
>JAHJDJ010000156.1 GCA_018812585.1 bacterium | reverse complement strand
CACTTTGTCTGGATGAATGGCCTGGAGAGTGGCGCGATAAACCGTCACATCTATTACAATGCCATCGATACTGAAGGGATTCAACTCTGGCCGAGTATAGGAACGCCGGTGGAATCTTCGCTGAAGGCGGGTTATACGAATGTAGCGGAAGCTATTAATGGAATAGCGTTTTCTGCATTTCACCAACAGACCACCAATACTCGTTATCACACCGCTGTTGGCGCCGACTTCATGCCGCATCAGGGGGCTTTCCTGGTCTATGAACCAGACTGGCTTTATGAAACGACTCCAGCTGGCTATATGGATCTGAAAATCATCTGGCCGCGCATCCAGGTTTCCCAGGATGAGACCTTCCATCTTTTCTGTCAGCACAATCCAAGCCCGGATTTGACTGCTAGTAATGGCGTTCCCAAGAGGCAGTTTTACACTGCCGGTACGTATAATCCGTTGACGTATGCCGTGGACTTTCCACCGGCTCCAGATACCTGGACCATGGTGGATTATTCACAAACTATCGCCTACGATATGGATGCTTCGCCGGTCTCCGATCGCATGGCTTTTGCCTGGACTTATTGCTTAGCGGAAGGTTATCCGGGACCCGATCCTCTCCAATATGTGGCGACATTCAGTCAGTTGGATAATGACATCAACGTGATGATCGATGATGATGGCCAGGATTTCCACTTTGAAAACAAATTCAACCTGACCCAGTTCAATGTGCCCAATCCAGCCTGGCTGCCGGATACTGTTCTGGCCGATATGGATACGCTCCGTGCTTATACGGATATGTCAGTCCTGATCGATTATAACGATTACGTCCACATCGCCTTCACGACTCGTTCCTTCTTCGCCCTGGAAGGAACCTCTTACTGGCATCCTTCCATTGTCTGGCACTGGTCAGAAGAGTTTCCGGGTGAGTTCCAGGCGATTCATTACGCCTTCGACGATTGGTGGTGGAATTACACCGACTGCGGCGGCTGGAATGTCAAAGCTCAACGTCCTTCACTGGGTGTCGATCCGGAAACCGGCTACTTATACTGCAGCTATCAGGTTTATGATTGCGATACTCTGGCTATAAGCGCCGGTGGCTATCCTTCTTCCGACGTCTTTGTTTCCATGTCTATGGATGGAGGGTTGAACTGGGCTGAAGGGATCAATGTCACCAATACACAGACTCCAACCTCGGCTCCTCCTGGACAGTGCTGGTCGGAACTGTATCCCACCATGGCTGAAAAGGTCGACGGCGAATGCCACATTCTCTATGTTCTCGATAGAGATGCCGGTTCCATCGTACAGACTGAAGGCGCCTGGACTCTAAATGAAGTAAAATATCATTCTGTGCCGGTGGATGATATTCCCAGCACTCCTTTGGTTCCCCAGTGGCCGGATCCGGGTAGTTACAATATTCATGTTGCACACGGCAGCTATGTTGGGCTTCCCGGTGCGGGGCGCTATGATCAAGCCTATACGTTCAGCCTTGACCAGAACTACCCCAACCCCTTCAACCCGACAACCAACATCACCTTTACGCTGGATGAAATCAGCGATGTGACGCTGAAGGTCTACGATCTGTTGGGTAAGGAAGTTGCCACCGTAACAAACGGCGCCTATGGCACCGGACAGCACACTGTCACCTTCGATGCATCGAACCTCGCTTCCGGCGTCTACATCTACAAAATCGAAGCGGGTGAGCGATCGCTTGCAAGGAAAATGTTGATAGTCAAATAGCCGTTGGCTATTAGCTATTGGCAGTTAGTTTTAAACGCCCCGTTCTGCCGCGGTTTGCTTTCCAAGCGCGTCGGCTTGCATCCTGCCAACGCTCGCGATAGGTCGCGAAGATCACTTCGTCGTTCCCCGATGTGATCGGTGAACTTCCTCGTGATGACCGTGTTTTATCGGCTTCGCTGGATCTCAGTGTTTGCCTGATGTAATCAGGGTATAGAAGATTCATCCGCTGAATGAGAGTAGTACTCTAGATTCCGTGTCAAGCACGGAATGACCCGTCAGTAGCCGGGCAGGCAATCCCTGGCAAGATTGTTTTGCTTGCCCCCCTCCCAGCCACCACACCGTTAACAAGGGGCAGTTGCCCCTTGCCGCCCGCGGTGCCCCACCCCTTGGGGTGGGTATGTTGGCATAGGTCGCGAATATCACTTCGTCGTTCCCCGATGTGATCGGTGAGCTTCCTCGTGATGACCGTACACCTCCCTTCCCAAAATTCCCTAAAATTAAGCTGAAATGACAGAAAACGCTTGAAAATGGCCGTTTTTTTGTTTAAATTTGCATCTTCCACTGGTTGCGCGAAGGGCTATGTCGTCGAAATTATCACTATCGGAAGCTAAAAAGCGGATCGCTGATCTGCGAGAAGATCTGCGGCGGCACGAATATCTCTATTACGTCCTGAACCAGCCGGAAATCGAAGACGCGGAATTCGACCGTCGACTGCGGGCACTGCAGGAACTAGAAGCCTGGTTCCCCGAACTGATCACGCCCGATTCGCCTTCACAGCGAGTCGGTGGACAACCGACGTCAGAATTTCCGTCTGTGAGGCATCCAGTGCCCATGCTCTCGCTAAGCAACGTTTACAACGAGGACGAATTCCGGGAGTTCGACCGCCGCGTCAGTGAGGGATTGGGAGATCAGCCTTTCAGTTATGTCTGCGAACTGAAATTCGACGGCGTTGCCGTCAATCTGCGCTTTGAAAACGGCCAGTTCGTGCAGGGAACCTCGCGCGGCGACGGCCAGACCGGCGATGACGTCACCGCCAACCTGCGCACCATCCGGTCGCTGCCGCTGAAACTGGAGGCTGACCAGCCCGCGAAGGTAGTATACGTGCGCGGCGAAGTACACATGGATCGCGCCGGCTTTGCCGCGATGAACCGCGAACGGGAAGAGCAGGGCGAACCTCTCTTCGCCAATCCCCGCAATTCAACCGGCGGGGCGTTGAAACTGCTGGATCCGGCAGCAGTCGCCAGACGGCCCTTGAAGCTGACCTGCTACGGACTCTGGTTCGACGGTATTGCAGAGTCAGGCTGGAAGCACAGCCAATCGTTGAAATGGCTTGAATCCGCCAAACTGCCGATCTATACTGACTGGCGTTTGGTTGACAATATAGATGCGGTCTTTGAACTCTGGCAGGAATGGGAAAAATTGCGTCCCGAACTTCCTTTCGACATCGATGGCGTGGTGATAAAAGTCGATGATATTGGTCAGCAGGTGCGCCTGGGAGCGACCGCTAAGTCTCCCCGCTGGGCGACGGCTTATAAATTTAAAGCGGAAGCCGGAAAAACGCGGCTGTTGGATATCACCCTGCAGGTGGGCCGCACCGGGAACGTCACACCGGTCGCAGAACTGGAACCTGTACAGTTAGCCGGAACCACTGTCAAGCGAGCCACCCTGCACAACGAAGACGAAATCAAACGGCTGGATCTGCATATCGGTGATTTCGTCACCATAGAAAAGGGCGGAGACATCATTCCCAAGGTGATCGGCGTCGACCTGGAGATGCGCCCCGCTGGCGCTCGTTTTTTCAAAATGCCGGAAAACTGCCCCGTCTGCGACGAGCAGTTGACCCGCCCTGAAGGTGAATCCGCCTGGCGTTGCGTCAATAATGCCTGCCCGGCTCAGGTGCAGAAAAACATCGAGCATTTCGCTTTCCGCGGCGCGATGGACATTGAAGGCTTGGGCGAAAAGGTCGTCGCGCTATTGGTTGATGCCGATCTGATCAGAGATTATGGCGATATCTACACCCTGACGCTGGAGCGGTTACTGCCGCTGGAACGCATGGCGGAAAAGAGCGCTCAGAATCTTCTGGACGGCATCGAGAAGTCGAAGGAACAGCCGCTGGAACGATTGATCTTCGCGCTGGGCATCAGGCATGTGGGAATTGGCGCGGCGCGCATTTTAGCACGGGAATTCGGCTCCATAGATGCACTGATACTGGCGTCTGTAGACGATCTGATTGCCATCCATGACATCGGTAAGACGATGGCGGAATCGATCGTCGATTTCTTCCAGAATGAGAAGAACCGGTCGATTGTCGAGAAGCTGCATAGCGCGGGAGTCCGGTTCGAAGCGGAGCAGAGTGCGGATCGACCTGCACCGTTAGCTGGCAAGATATTCGTGCTGACCGGGACATTGGAAGCCTTCAGCCGAGAACAGGCTGGTGATCGGATTCGCGCCTTGGGCGGTAGCGTCACATCTTCAGTCAGTAAAAACACTTCCTTTGTTGTTGCCGGACCGGGCGCTGGTTCGAAATTGAAGAAAGCGCAGGAATTGAGCGTCACCGTGCTGGATGAAGCCGCGTTCCTTAAGATAATAACAGAGATAGAGTAACGGTTCAATTTAAATAGAGTGAGATTGACATGGGCTCAACAGCAGATTTCCGCAATGGGCTGGTTATAAAATTTCGGGATGAACTGTGGCAGATTGTGGATTTTCAACACGTCAAACCGGGTAAGGGTGGCGCTTTTGTCCGGACGAAAATGAAGAGCATCAAGACCGGGCGCGTGGTGGATAACACCTTCCGTTCGGGCGAATCAGTTGAAACCATCCGCATGGAAGAGAAGAAGATGCAATACCTCTATCAGGATGGAGCTCATTACGTCTTCATGGATCAGACCACCTACGATCAGGTGCATGTTTCCGCAGAGATCATCGGGGATAACATTAATTACCTGAAAGAAAACGAGATCTGCTCTATCTCCTTCAATGGTGATACACCGCTTCGTTTCGAACTGCCTAATTTCGTGATAGCTGAAATCACCGAAACGGAACCGAGCGCCAAAGGCGATACTGTGACGGGTGGTAATAAACCGGCCAAAATAGGAACGGGAGCCTCGGTCAACGTTCCTCTTTTTATAAATATCGGCGATAAAATTCGCATTGATACGCGTTCTGGCGCATATATGGAACGGGTTAAAGAATAAGCCCAAACCTTCGGGGGCTGTATGTTTGATTTGAAAGAAGTCAAGAAACTTGTCCGGCTGCTGGAACAGAGCCAGATCTCTGAAATCGAAATATCCGACAAAGATCGCAAAATCCGGCTAACCAAATCGACCCAGGGAGATGCCCAGTCAGGACAGACCATCATCACCGCGCCGCCCGCGCCTCCTCCTGTGGATACGCTGGCTCCGGCCGCGCCCAAAGCAGTCGGCGCTAACATCAAATTGGTGAAATCGCCGATGGTGGGCTCCTACTATACCGCACCATCGCCCGATTCGGAACCTTACGTTCAGGTGGGAGATCACGTGCGCAAAGGACAGGTTCTCTGCATCATTGAAGCGATGAAGCTGATGAACGAACTGGAATGCGAGTTCGACGGCAGGATCGTCGATATGCACGTGGAAAATGCACAACCGGTGGAATTCGACCATCTTTTGTTCACCATCGAGACGGCGTAAACACAAGCCAACGGGTTAAAGCGGAGCTTGCAAAGTGTTTGAGAAGGTTTTAATCGCCAATCGCGGCGAAATCGCATTGCGGATTATCCGTGCCTGCAAGGAGCTGGGCATCCCCACCGTTGCGGTATTTTCCACAGCCGACCGGGAGAGCTTACACGTGCTGTTCGCAGATGAGTCGGTCTGCATCGGACCGCCCAACGCGCGCGAAAGTTATCTGAAGCCGCAAAACCTGATTTCAGCCGCAGAAATCACCGGCGCTGACGCCATCCATCCGGGTTATGGTTTTTTAGCTGAGTCAGCCGATTTCGCTGAAATGTGCAATATGAACAAGATCACCTTCATCGGCCCTCGTCCGGAAACCATCGCTATTATGGGAGATAAAGCTCACGCCAAAGAAGCCATGAAAGCAGCGGGCGTTCCGGTCATTCCGGGCAGCGACGGCTTGATCGAGACTGTCGAGGAAGCGCTGAAAATAGCAGACGAAATCGGTTATCCGATCATCATCAAAGCGTCTGCTGGCGGCGGCGGCAAGGGCATGCGCGTCGTGAAGAAGAAGGAAGCTTTGGAGTCGAGCTTTGAGATGGCTCGCGCTGAAGCTGAATCAAGCTTCAATTCAGGCGCACTCTATATGGAGAAATTCATCGAAGAGCCGCGCCATATCGAAGTACAGCTTTTAGGATTGCAGAACGGCGAGGTTTATTCCTTTGGCGAGCGCGATTGTTCCATCCAGCGCAGGCATCAGAAGCTGATCGAGGAGAGTCCCTCGCCAGCCGTCACGCCTGAAATCCGAGAGCGCATCACCAGCGCTGCAGTCGAAGGCGCTATAGCAGTCAATTACCAGTCTGCCGGCACCATGGAATTCCTGATGGACAAGCACGGCGATTTCTACTTCATGGAAATGAATACCCGCATTCAAGTGGAACATCCGGTAACAGAACTGGTTTATGATATTGACCTGCTGAAATACCAGCTTATGGCGGCCCGCGGCGATGAAATCATCATTACTGACGCTGAAAGAACCATCAGGGGTCACGCCATCGAATGCCGCATCAATGCTGAGGATCCGGACAACAACTTCATGCCGTCGCCGGGAAAAATCACCGAGATGCACTGGCCGGGCGGTCCGGGTGTGAGAATCGATTCTCATGCGTATGCCGGCTACCAGATTCCGCCCAATTACGATTCGCTGATCGCTAAGTTGATCACTTCTGGTAAAAATCGCGAAGAGGCTATCGTGCGCATGCGCCGGGCGCTGGGTGAATTCGTCATCGAAGGGATCAAAACCACCATCCCCTTCCACTTGAAAGTCTTAGATCATCCCGATTTCATTACGGGTGATTTCAATACTGGATTTTTGGAAAAGTTTGCGTAGCACATAGATCTATCGGAGAACACCATGAACATACCGTCTAACTTACTTTATACGAAAGAACACGAATGGGCTGCCGTTGCTGGCGACGTGGTCACTATTGGCATCACCGATTACGCGCAGGGCGAATTGGGCGATATCGTCTTTGTCGAACTGCCGCAGGTCGGTGACAGTGTGGTCAAAGGTGATTCCTTCGGCACCATTGAAGCAGTCAAAGCCGTCAGCGATCTGTACGCTCCGGTTTCCGGCGAAGTGACCGAAGTCAACGATGATTTGGCAGATACTCCCGAAATCATCAATCAGAGCCCCTACGATGAGGGCTGGATGCTGAAAATCAAGCTGTCCGATCCATCCCAGAAAGATGACATGCTTTCCGCTGACGGCTATAAGAAACTGATTGCTGAAGGATAAGATAGATGGATCACTACCTGCCTCACACCGCAGAGGACATCCGTGAGATGTTCTTCAAGATCGGTGTGCAGGATTTTTCTGAATTAATACAGACAATTCCTCCCGAAATACTGTTAAAATCCAAGCTGAAGCTGGCTCCCGCGTTATCTGAAGCCGAAGCGCTGACGCACCTGAAGAAGATCAGTTACCTGAATCGGTCAGAGGAGTGCTATACCTGCTTCATGGGGGGCGGAGCTTACGACCATTTCGTGCCGTCTGCAGTCGACGCCATTATCTCCCGCAGTGAGTTTTATACGGCCTATACGCCTTACCAGGCCGAAGTCAGCCAGGGAACGCTGCAGGCGATTTACGAATACCAGTCGTTGATCTGCAACCTGACGGGGATGGATGCGGTTAATGCCTCGCATTATGACGGAGCCACAGCCATCGCTGAAGCGATGTACCTCGCCTGCAATCACACGCGCAGGGACAAAGTGCTGGTCAGCGAAGGGGTGCATCCGCATTACCGCGCGGCTATGGCAACGTACGCTCATGCTTCAGGTCTGGAGATCGAGACTATCCCACTGATCGATGGCATTACCCCAGCAGATTTAGACGGTAAACTTGATGATTCTGTGGCCGCGGTCGTGCTGCAGAATCCGAATTTCTTAGGGATCATCGAAGAGTTGGAGCCGATGATTGTCGCCGCACACGAGAAGAAAGCGTTGGGCGTCGTTTCAGTCGACCCGATTTCGCTGGCGCTGTTAGAGCCGCCCGGGGCGATCGGCGCTGATGTTGTCACCGGAGAGGGTCAGGGGTTGGGCAATGCCCTGAACTTCGGCGGGCCTTACTTAGGCATTTTCGCCGTCGCTAAACCGCTTATGCGAAAACTACCCGGACGTATTGTTGGCGCAACCTCAGACGCACAGGGCAGACGCGGCTTTGTGATGACACTGCAGACTCGTGAACAGCATATCCGCCGTGATAAGGCTACCTCGAACATCTGCACCAACCAGTCGCTTTGCGCTCTGGCAGCCTGCGTAACGCTCGAACTGCTGGGCGAAGAGGGCTTCAAGGAGATGGCGGATCTATGTCTTCAGAAAGCTCACTATCTCGCTGATGCGATTGCTAAAATTGACGGATTTGAGATCGCTTATGATAAGCCGTATTTTAAGGAATTTGCGGTGAGATACGAGGGTGACTTAAAGCGATTATTGAGATACTTATCCGACAAAGGCTTTATCGTCGGACCAGATCTGGGACGGTTCAATGATGATTG
>JAHJDJ010000155.1 GCA_018812585.1 bacterium | reverse complement strand
GTGATGGCGACCACGACGTACTTTCTGCCTCATCAACTGACGACAAGATCGCCTGGTATGAAAACACAGATGGGCAAGGCAGGTTCGGTCCTCAGCAAATCATCACAACCAGTACAGACGGAGCCCGATCTATATATAGTGCTGACCTGGACGGCGATAGCAACTATGATGTGCTTTCAGCATCCTGGGGTGACGACAAAATTGCGTGGCATAAAAATTTAGATGGGCAAGGCAGGTTTGGATCACAGCAGGTCATCACGTATAGTGTGGATGGCGCCGCGTCTGTCTTCAGTGCAGATCTGGACAGAGATGGTGACTATGATGTGCTCTCAGCATCCTTGGGTGATGACAAAATCGCCTGGTACGAAAACATGGATGGACAGGGCAACTTTGGGTTACAGCAGACCATCACTACCATTGCCGTTGGCGCCAATTCCGTCTTCAGCACCGATCTGGATGGCGATGGTGACTATGATGTGCTTTCAGCATCACATGATGACGATAAAATCGCTTGGTATGAGAACATAAATGGGCAAGGCAACTTTGGTCTACAGCAAATCATCACAACCAATGCCGATTTCGCCATGTCCGTTTTCAGCACCGATCTGGATGGCGATGGGGACTACGATGTGCTTTCAGCATCCTCTGATGACGATAAAATCGCTTGGTATGAGAACATAAATGGGCAAGGCAACTTTGGTTTACAGCAAATCATCACAACCAATGCCGATATCGCCATGTCCGTTTTCAGCACCGATCTGGATGGCGATGGGGACTACGATGTGCTTTCAGCATCCCTTGATGATGACAAAATTGCCTGGTATGAAAACACGGATGGTTTGGGCACTTTTGGCCCTCAGCAGGTCATCACCACAAGTGCAAATGGCGCATGCTCTGTCTTCAGCGTCGACCTGGACGGTGACGGGGATAAAGATGTTCTCTCGGCATCTTTTTGGGATAGCAAGATTGCCTGGTATGAGAACACGAATGGATTGGGCACTTTTGGCTCTCAGCAGGTCATCACCACAAGTGCAGACAATGCTAAAACCGTTCACAGCGCCGATTTAGACGGCGATGGCGACTACGATGTGCTATCAGGATCTGAAATTGGTTGCAAAATCGCCTGGTACGAGAATATGGATGGGCAGGGCAGCTTTGGTCCGCAGCAGATTTTTTCAACCAATGTCGGCAATTCTCTTTTCAGCGCAGATCTGGACGGTGATGGGGATAACGATGTGCTCTCGGCAAGTGGAGGTAAGATCGCCTGGTATCGGAATGATGGGCCGCTGGGATTCAGGGATGCTGAGCCAGGGAATAATCCCATTCCTGGTTTTTCTTATTCTATTCACCCTAATCCGTTTAATCCCACGACTACCATCTCATTCGATTTGCCAGTTGCCAGTTTTGTAGTACTGGACGTATTCGATATCAATGGTCGCAATGTAGGAGCGAGACATGCTTCGCCCATGTCGGGGTCTGGGGCGACCCCGACTACGGGATTCTACTCTCCCGGCACCCACTCCATCACGTTTGATGGATCGGATTTACCGTCAGGGATTTATGTCGTGCGGCTGGAAGCAGGGGAGAATTCTTCTGTGGGAAAAATAGTACTTCTTAAATAACTCCACTGGATTCCTGCGTCCGCAGGAATGACAATCCCTGACGGGATTGATGATAAAAAAAAGATCAGACTACCGTCAGCGATAATCTGATCTATTCGGTTGGTGAATAGCCTGGTTGGAAAACCATTTTAACCTCCCTTCGATAGGTGTGTTTGAAATGATGTCTTCTGCGCTTCTGCTACTCGTTCATCATCTTCATCAGTTTGCGCATTTTGCGGCGAGCTTGATTGCTCTTACGCTTGCGAGCTTCAGAAGGCTTTTCGTAACGCTGATGTTTGCGGATCTCTGCCATTAAACCGGATTTTTCACAAGCTTTGGTAAATCGACGGAAGGCCCTTTCGAAAGGTTCACCGTCACGCACTTTAACGTAAGTCATATACGGGTTCGCACTCCCTTCAACGTGCTTAATTTATCTCAACGAATTTAAAAGGTACGAATATTTTTTGTTTGAGTCAAGTTTTTTTTGTCATTTCGCAATTAATGATAATTGACCGAGACCTTATCCTGGTGGCCACATCATCTGGCGGCCACCCAGAAGATGCAGGTGGAGGTGGTAGACTTCCTGCCCGCCATGTTCCCGACAATTCATCACCAGGCGGTAACCATTTTCAGAAAATCCCTCTTCGCTGGCAATCTGATTGGCGACTAACACCAGTCGACCGATCATATTAGTGTCCTCTTCCTTCAGATCCGCTAGAGTTTCAATATGGCGATTGGGAATGACCAGCAGGTGCGACGGCGCCTTCGGGTTGATATCCCTGAAAGCTATAATTTCATCGTCACGATAGACAATTTGTGCTGGTATTTCACCCGCCTTGATTTTACAGAAGATACAGTCCATATCTCCTCTCCTCACTTTATTTGAATTGTTGTTGCGCCTGTGCCACGGCAGCGATAGCGGCTACTTCAGATCTGAGCCTTCTGTGTCCCAAAGAGAATCTCCGAGCGCCGGCATCCATCAGCAATCTGCTTTCACGTGCGCTGAACCCAGCTTCAGGTCCGATTACCAATAGGGACTGCGGTTCAATCGATCCCAAAGGCTCACCCTCAGAATCTGCATAATAGACTCTTGAGAAATCATCTCTGCTAACAGCTCTATGCAACGTAAAGGGTTCGGTGATACCGGTCAGGTAGCAGCCTCCACTCTGCTTCAGAGCTTCTCTGGCTTTACGTCTTGCTTTTTCCAGTTTCGCTTCCGACCACTGAACTTGAGCCTGCTCAAATTCAAGGGGACAAATCGCGGAGACACCTATTTCAGCAGATACCTCAACAATGGTTTGCCAGCGATCTCCTTTTAGACAGGGTATTCCAATCTGTACCGGCAAAGGAGCGTCCATTTCGATAAACTGCTTCTCAAGAATGATCCCTTTACACCGTTTTGGCTGAGTCGCATCGAGCTGAATTGCATATTTCCATCCCCGGCCATCCGTCGCCTCGATCCTGCTGCCATCGGCCTTCCTGAGTACGTTCGTGATATGATGGCTCTCCTCCGCATCAAAAAGTACGATGCCATTCTGCTGGTCAACCCTATCGATGTAAAATAAATACTGATGACTCATAGGAGAATTTAAGTTTAGAATGAGACGCCAATCTTCCAGGACAAACTGAAATTCTGCGGAGATATTTCAGGATTCCAGGAAGTTTCCAGTCGCAAAACGTCAATATAGGGCAACCGCACCAGGAATCCGAAACCATAACCCCACATCAGACTCTCCACAGCTAATTCATCAAAACCATCATAGGCATCACCCACGTCGAAGAAAAATTCCAACGCCAATCCATATGCCAAATTCCGAAAGTACGATTTCAATATCGGCGCTTTTTCCCAGGTGAAGTAATGCAGAGTTAGAAGATCGATGCGGGCTTCGATGCTGCCCAGAACAAAAGATCTTCCCTCATCACTGATATCTGTGCTGCGAATGGGAGCGGTATTCTTCACCAGGAACCAATCGTAAGGCGGCGCCTCACCCCAGGCAGGATACCACGCTGACCGTGCACAAAGTGAGACTGTTTTCGCGATCGGCAGGTAACTTCGTGCATCAATCTCGAAACGAGTGAAGGACTTCTCCAGATTCAACACCCAACCGTGCTTGAGTCCGCTTCCTAGAAAAGTGCCGCGCCTGGGGAACTGTTTCAAGTCACGCCTGTCCCAGAAATTACTGATTTGAAAATCCAGAACTCTATCGAGCTGGCCAGCAGATGCCAATTGCGCGGGATTCCCCGCAGTGATTAACCTGAATCGTCCTCCGACTACACTGCTTAATTCCAGATTCCAGCGTTTCCCGATCAGATACGAAGCGCCCGTGTGACGCGCTTCCAATTCAAGCTCTTTAACCGCCAGGTTCTGACTGATATCCGTGACCTGATAAATCTCAATAGACTGCGAAAAATTCGGAGTTCCTTCAATCCAGGGAGTCACGTGCTTGAACTTAAAACCCCGCTGAGCGCCCCCCCACAGTGAGGCCTTGAATCGCTCGGCGCGCCCCCTGAAGTTCTTCTGAGTATAGCGAAAACCGTAGGTTAGTTCCGGGGGATCGTCGCTGGAAAGATCCCAGAATGGCATCGGGAAGATGTACCACTCCTCAGTTACCTCGATTTCCAAAACTGTTTTGCCCTGATCCGCGCGCAGCCGAAACTCAACACGGGTAAAAAGATCCAACCCCATCACTCGCAGCATATCTTCCGTCAGAACCGACTCAGAAGCTGTCATACCGGGTTTCAATTTCATCTCACGCAGGATGATCTTCTCTTGCGTGACTTCGTTTCCGGTGATGATAATTTCAGCGACTTCTGTTCCCAGGAGGCCGCGCTGTTCGATGGTCACCTGGGCAGACAGCTCTGTGATACTCAAAATAGAAAACAGCAGAGTTGCGAAAATAGTGATTCTGTCAACTAACTTGTTCATCAACGCCAAACGACTCTTAAATCCAAATTAATGATGACATAATCTTCCTGGTTCCATTCATGCACCCAGGATAAATCACTATTGGCGACCACCTGGACACCTGAATCTGATGGGTAGAAAACCTGCAGGAATGGTCCCCAGCGTGATAAGTAGAAGAAAGGAGTTTTAACCGATTCCCCCAATGGATCAATATCGTATTCCCAGCCCTTACGGTCGTAAACCGATGCGCCCAAATCGATTCGCACACCCGACGGCGATCTACGCATGAGCATCATAGCAGCCTGATGAGTGCGATACTCTTCTGAAATCTGTTGCACCCAGTCATCCCAGATAAACCGGCCGCCATCCTCCAGAGTCAACGTGTATTCCCAACTGATCCCCCATCCCCGCTGAAATTCCCAGTTAAGTGAATCCGTGGCAGAATAACGCCGGTAGATGGTACTCTTGATGTTTGCAGGATCCAGGTCGAAATCGTAATCCGTTGAATTCGCTACCAACTTAAAAACGGATCGGTTGTGCCAGTCATCGAACGGTTCAAAGGACACTTCAGGACTGAGCTTGAAAATTCTGTTCCAGTGGTTTTGATCACTCTTCTCAGCGAAGATATAAACCAGGTGTTCTAAGGCAGTTTCCGCCTTGAATATCGCTCTAAAACTGGGTGAAAATATCTTCTGATAAGAAAAATCGACTTCATAGCGTATGCGGTCGCGGTCATCATAATTGGAAGTGTCAGACGTATCATACTGCCGTTTTCTGACCGCAGCGAAGAATGCCAGAGAATCTTTTTCCCCGGGAAGCCACGAGACATTACCTTCCAGCGAACTTCCTTTCTCATGCTTCAGCCCTGTGATATCCTCCTGAGTGCCCCAGTCAAACTTGAATCTTGCCCACCCTGATAGAGTCTCCTTCTGACCTGTAAATGTCAGAGCATTCGCAGTCCTGATATTATCGCGCACATTATTGCCTGACGGTGAACGATCTTCACTGGTCGATCCTACCAATTCATTATCTAAGATAAATCCGATTCGGTTCGATAAATTATAACGTAACTGGTTCTGCAGACTCTGGTCGGTGTCCAACCACGTGCCAATCTCCGGCATTCCCCAGATGTGATAATCGAATCGCTTCTGGCGATACTGGATCGCCAGGTGATCTGAACTTAGCTTGTTGAATTGTTTCGAGAGCCCATAACCAAAGCGCAGTTCGCGGTTGGTGCGATTCCCCAACTCAGCCTGTTCAAATAACGCATCTAAATTATTGTGGTAACCGCTGTATTCGAAATCATCCAGTTCAGCTTCCAGGGAAACCGATACTCCTCGGTCATCGAATCCTTCGCGTGATTCCCATTCATGCCCGATGATCGACGTTAAAGTCAGAAGGCTGTCCGGTATAAACGTGCTGCCGGCGCCGACAAACAGGCGATTGATTTCCTGTGGCGGCGAAATCGATGATGACGACGGGGCGATCAGGTCCCAACTCTCAGTTCCACCCGAGAATGATGTGACAAATGGCGCAGGCCCGGAAAAACGCTCCAGTCGATAAAAATCAGAATCCAACACCATTTGAACCGCAAGATTGGAGCGTAAATCGCGGCTGATCGACCCATTGATCGTCCTGTTGCTTTTCAATTCACCAAAGGATCCGTGCGGACGCCGAAACAGACTGTTGACCTTGCCTTTCCAGGTAGTACTGAAATACTGCTGCTTTAAATTGGTGTAAAAATCCCCTCCGGCGCCGATTTCGTCCAGCCCGCTGTAAAGACGTAAACGCAAAGAGTCGGGAACCTCAGCCCATGATGGCAAGCAGTGCATAAGTATAGCAACAACTAAACCTGCACAAAAAAAATTATGGCCGGGTCTTCGATCCTTCATTGCCGGAGGATGAATCATCAGATAAAGAGGTATCTTGGGAAGATTCTGCGGACATTTCTGAAACCTGTTCCGCAGTTATAGCGCCACCGGAGATGATCATTTTCATCGCCTCTTCGGTGGTTAATTTCACGGGGATTACCTGGCTCTTGGGGACAAATATCAGAAAGCCGGTGGTTGGGTTGGGAGTCGATGGCAAAAAAATGGAGATACAATCTTCATTCAGTGCATTCTGAACCGAACCGGCAGTATCTTGCGTTTTGAAGGCCAGCGTATAAAGTCCCAGACGCGGATATTGCAACAGAATCGGCTGCTGAAATGCCTGACGCTTATCGGAAAAGACAGCCTCCGAAATCTGTCGTAAGGTTTTATAAATGGTTTTAACGAATGGGATTTTATCCAGAATCTGGTTGAAAAGAACCAGAAGTTTTTTCCCGAAGTAATTACGCGCGATCCACCCCGTGAAAAACAGGATAACGAGTAAAGCGATAGTGCCTAATCCATAAAACACCTGATCGTCGCTTAGCGGCAGATTCAATGCTTTAACCAGCGCCTTGGTCATCAGCGAATTTAGAATGCCATCAATCAGCATGAACACTTCGACCAGAATCACGTACGTCAGATAGAGAGGAAGCACAACCAGTACTCCGGCCAGAAGGTTCAGTCGAATTATTCTCCACATAAGCTCCTCCTACCCAATTTCCAACATGCGCTTAACTGCGTTATAGGCCTGTTGGCGAATCGATTCATTAAGTAAAATTTCATTAGTTTCATTTTCCAGACACCAGGCAATCTTGGGCAGAGTCGTTAATTTCATGGTGGCACAGATTCCGGTTGGACTTAGAGGGAAAATCGGTAGTTCCGGGTAGTTTACAATGAGTTGTTCGACCAATCCGATCTCGGTGCCTACAATGACTCCTCTGTCTCGGATCAGCGCTTGATGGTCATCGATGTAGCCCACCATCCCAGACGTTGATGTAATCACGTCAGCAAGTTCCAGAACTTCTCTACGGCACTCAGGGTGAGCAATAAATAGAGCGTCAGGATGTGCTGCTTTTGCTGTTTCTAAATGGCTGACTTTAAAATTGTCATGTACATAGCAATGTCCCTGCCAGGGAATAATGTCTGCGCCAGTTTTTGCTTGGCAATACAGCGCTAAGTTTTTATCGGGAGTAAACAGAATCTGCCTGTTCCCTAATGATTTAACGACTTGAATGGCATTACCTGAAGTGCAGCAAATGTCGGAGAGCGCTTTCACTTCAGCCGTAGAGTTGATATAGGTAACTACTACCGCTTCAGGATACTTCTTTTTGGCTTCCCGTAGGGTCTCTGCATCGATCATGGCAGCCATAGGACAAGCGGCTCGAAGATCCGGCAGCAGAACCTTTTTATTTGGATTTAAAATCTTTGCTGTTTCTGCCATGAAATCCACGCCGCAGAAAACGATGATGCTGGCGTCGACCTTTTCCGCTTCTCTGGCAAGCCCTAAGGAATCGCCTAAATAATCAGCCGCCGCCTGGACGTCCTGCGTCTGGTAATTATGGACCAATAAGACCGCACTTTTTTTCTGCTTCGCTTTAACGATTCGTTCCCGTAATTCAGCAGTGCTGAGGGAGTTGTAATCTTTTAATTCCATGACACTCTTAGTCCTGCGCAGAGTATGAACTTACACACTTATTCACAACTTATCAACATTTTGATATGTTTTACGCTTGCAATCGTAAATTCAGCTTTTTGTGCGTGTTAACCATCTTTTTTGCTTAATTTCTATTTAAGCGCAGTTTTTTTTGAAAGTTATCCACATTTTCGTTCACTTCCGAGCAGATCTGTGCTGAACGGTTTTAGGCGAGAAAAAGAGCGCTTTAGGCTTGACTGCCTTGGCTGGCCAAAAAGTCTGCTTCGATCCTCTGTAAGTAGGTATCCATGCTCTCAAAAAGGAAGCGGCCTAAGGCCTCAACATCCCAATCTTTGTAGAAAGCGGGTCCAATCATTTCGCGGGTACTGGAAGAATCTAAGGTCAATACCACTTCGTCTCGATTTTCCTGCGTGATGTATACCTTCCCAAACTCGAAGGGCAAAATAGCAGAATAGACGCCGACTGAATCACCGTGGCTGAGAACAGCAATGGCTAACAGTTTCATGAATGGCTCTAACGGCAAACCAGAAACCTGAAGTTGTTCCAGATTAGGGACTACATGGTATTCGTAGAGCGCCTCGGAAGCTATGAACTTATAATCATGCTTTTTTGTAATCTCTGAAATTAAGTGACTGAAGGTATGATTGTTCTGTTGAAATTTAGCCGGGCCGGCAAACGTGAATTGAACCGTTTTACTCTGTAATTGCCCCTTCAGGCGTTCCTTTAAATCACGTCCCAGAGCCAGTTTCGTGGTTTCTTTTTCCTCTAATAACTGCCGATCATGCTGCGTGGATTGATCCCCGCTGATTGCTCGATCAAACATATCGAATCTTGCTTTCAGATCGACCGCTATCGGGGACTGCCGGTTCTCAATAACCTCCAGCATTAACTCCATACCCCGCACGCTGCATTCAGCTAAAGTCGTTATAAAAACCGACAGATCAACCGTTTCAGCCGCCGCTAATCCATCTGCCCCTGACAGTTGCGTATCAGGCATGCGGTGAGCCGTAAAGTACCTCTGCATATCCTCAATGACTAAAGGACCATAACCAGCGCTTTCCAAAATATAATCATCGATCAGCCGGGCAACTCTGCCGTTGCCATCTATGAACGGATGTATCAGTGAAAAGCGGTAATGAAAACGTGCCGCACACTCCAAAGGATGAAGCGTTTTCCCTTTTTCGTGAAACCAGGTCAGCAGAGCCGCCATCTCTGTTTCGATTTGCTCAGCCGACACGAAACTGATCCGAGAGCCCTGTTCACCCAGGATCAGGCTGTCCATGCTTCTGAATTGTCCTGGATTGAAGCGCTGCTCCTGTTCAATCGGTTCTGTCAAATTAAAATGGATCTGCTTGATGACGTCGATGGAAAGCTCAGTCCCGGGTTGCTGGAGATCACGCACGAAACTAATCGCTTTATGGAGGCCTTTTACTTCACGGTATTCCCGCTCCAGCTTTCCTCCGATCATCCGCTGCGTCTCTAAGTAATACGCCGTCTCTTCCAAAGTGAGGGTATTATCTTCAAAAACATTGGTCAGATAGATGCGTTTCGGTATTAATAACGCATCGATCCGAACTGCAAGTTCGGGCGCAAATGGACGATGTTCATCCAGTTTTAATTTTAGTGCTTCCAGTTGTTCAATCATTAGGTTCCTTGTAAATTACAGAATCAGATAACGGAGCAGGAGAAATTAGTTAGGCCATGGTCATAACTGTCGTTGACCCGGCCTGCTACTCGGTTCCTATGGTGGTTCGGTTTTTACGCAGTCTGAAGAGTATCTCACCGAAAGTCGTCACTCATAACACCAAAAAACCACTGCGATCTTGGCAATGCTGTATTACCAACTCCCCCAGGGCGGCGCTTCTACATTAATGTCGCCATCGACAGTTGCCCGGATCTCGGCGTAGGTATCGGGCGGATTATTCGATTCGCCGACGAAGAATAGGACACTGTAAGTGCCTGCTGCGAACGTTTTTTCGACGCCGGTCTCCTGGCCCAAACTATCCATCTCCTGCATTATATGGCTGAAAGAAAAGTCGTCTGAATCGATGGGCACGATGATGCTGGAAACAATTAAATCATTACTTGCGCCTGGTGTCCAGTCAATCGACTTATCATATACGGCGGACATCAGAAAGTCACCTGACCGGCCAGTGATATGGTCAACAGAGGTGGTGATTTCACCCTCCTGTCCGGGTTGATTCGGGGCTTTATCCGAATCACTCGCACAGCTTAACAGCCACGTTGCACTGAAAGACATCACCAACGTGAGGATTATTACCGCTTGCTTCCGCATAACACACCTCTTGAATGTTAAGTGGCTCTCTTCACTACTATTAAGTCTGTTCACGCCATTTAATCGAGCACCCCATCGAGGGATACTGTTGTGTAGGTGGCTGCTTTCCTTCCAACAACAGGTCGATTGCTTCCTTCAATTCTCGCCGCGTGACCTTGGAAGGGTCCTGCCAGTTGTCGTCCAACCGCCCGTGGTAAACCAGCTTACGATCCGCGTCGAAAAGATAAAATTCTGGCGTGCAAACCGCATCAAAAGCACGCGCTGCGTCCTGTGTTTCATCCCAGAGATAGGGAAAGCGGAAATCCTTTTCTTCCGCTCGCATTTGCATATTATCCAGCGAATCGGCTGCGACGATATTCGGATCATTCGGCTGAATGGCTACCATCGCAAAATTGCGGTTATATCCGTATTCGCGGCCTAACTGTGCGATTCGATCTTCAACCGCGACCGCGTAAGGACAATGGTTGCAGGTAAAGACTACCAGCAACACCTTTTTACCTTTGAAGTCGTCACGTTTGACGCGTGATCCATCGACATTTATCAGATCGAAATCCGGGCAGTCAGCGCCCAGAGGAAGCTTTTTGCTGTCTAACAGCGCCATTTTAACTCCTTTATAAATTCTCGTAGAAGGTTATATAATCTCCCGCCTCAGCCGTTTGACGGGAATATTCAATTGTTCGCGATATTTCTGCACGGTTCGTCTGGCAATTGTGTAGCCTTCCTGCGATAGCAGTTTTGCCAGCTTCTCATCAGAATTGGGATTCGCCTTGTTTTCTTTATCTACGATTTCTTTCAATTTCGACTTGATGATTTTGGTGCTGACCTCTTCGCCATCGTTTGCTTCCATGCGCTGGCTGAAAAAGTATTTCAACTCAAAAACGCCAAAATCCGTCTGTACATATTTGCCATTGGTGACACGCGAAATCGTGGCGATATCCATCTCGATAACATCAGCTATGTCCTGCAGGATCATCGGCTTCAGGTGCTCTTTGCCAAAACGGAAGAAATTTTCCTGCCGATTGACGATGGCTCGCATGGTGCGGATCATCGTGTTGCGCCGCTGGTGAATGGCATTAATAAACCAGCGCGCCGATTCCAGCTTCTTGTGCACAAATTCCCGCGTTTTCTTATCGACTTTCTTCTTCGATAAGACCAAGTCACGGTATTCCTGGTTGACGTAGAAATTAGGGATCGTGCCGTCATGCAGGTATATCTCGAAATCTTCACCAACTTGTGTTACCACGAGATCAGGAACAATGTAATTCTGTTTCTCGTCGTTCAACCCTTCCCCTGGCTTGGGGTTTAATTTCGTGAGCACCACAAAAACGTCGCGCACTTCTTCCAGAGAAATTTCCAGCTTCTTGGCAATGATTTCATATTTCTTATTGATGAATTCATCGTAAGTTTCGGTGAGCACGCGGACGGCAGTTTTGTCTAACTCTTTCTGGCGGTATAACTGAATCAACAAACATTCGCGCAGATCCCGCGCCGCTATCCCGGGAGGATCATAAGATTGAATGCGCCGCAAAACGCGCATCACTTTTTCATAAGGAACGCCTAAGTCTTCAACGATCTCCTCCACCATTACATCGAGATACCCGTCATGGTTCAAGCTGCCTAGGATGTATTCACCGATCTCAAGGCCATCTTCTATCTTGTGGTCAGTCCGCATCTGAGAACGAATCAATTCGATCATGGTGGTGGTGGCTGCCCGCGGCACCTCATGAATTTCAACATTGGAAGGCAGCATACGAGGCCGGTATTCGTAATAATCCTCGTCGTTGAGCATATCCTCCCAGTCAACCTCTTTAGCCTCAGTGCGTGGCTCTTTTTCCTCCTTATCCTCTTCATCCAGCTCTTCAGCGGACTGGGGAACAGGAAGATCCTCCTTGGTTTCGGTAGTCTCTTCTTCAGGAGTTTCCGCTTCATCTAAAAACGGATTCTCCTCTAATTCGGCAGAGACACGCAGCTCCAGTTCCAACAGAGGCAACTGGATCAGCTCCGAACGAAGGATCTGCAACGGTTGAATGGTCTGCTCTAATCGCTGACGCAGATCCTGTCTTAGTGTTTGTATCATCTCCTCAACCGCGAATAATTAACGGTCCAACTTAAACGTCTCCCCCAGATACAGCTTGCGCGCCTCAGGATCGTTGGCTAAATACTCAGACGACCCTGCTTTTAGAATCTTCCCCTCATAGAGCAGGTAAGCCCGGTCGGTAATCGAAAGTGTCTCATGTACATTGTGATCGGTCACCAGCACACCGATTCCCCGGGTTTTCAAATCCTTAACCAAAACCTGCAGATCCCCAACTGCAATCGGGTCGATACCGGCGAAAGGCTCGTCTAACAGTATGAATTTTGGATCAGTAACCAGAGCGCGGGTAATTTCGACTCGCCGCCGCTCTCCTCCAGATAACGTATATGCCTTGCTGTCCGCTAAGTGACTGACTCTTAATTCTTCCAGTAATTGCTCTAATTTTTGTTTCTTTTCCTTTTTGGAAAGAGGCATCATCTGCAGGATCGCCAGGATGTTCTCCTTCACTGTCAGCCGTCGGAAAATCGACGGTTCCTGCGACAGATAACCCACCCCCAGCTTGGCACGCTTGTACATCGGCATTTTAGTGATGTCCTGGTCATCCAGCAGGATCGCGCCTTCCGTGGGACGAATCATACCCGTCAACATGTAGAAAGTAGTAGTTTTGCCGGCGCCGTTCGGTCCCAGCAGGCCCACAATCTCACCGGTCGAAACTTCCGGTGACACTTGATTTACGACAGTTCTCCGGCCATAAACCTTGACTAATTCCTGACCTTGTAGTTTATGCATCAAAATTCCCGTTCGGTGAGCTTAACTCTGCCATCTTCCTCCTCGATTTGTCCTGCCAAGCGGTTAGGATAGTAAGTCCCCTCAGTGCCCCCTTCGACATAAATCCAGGACATCTGGCCTTCGCTCATCCACATATTGATCTTATCGCCGGAAACGACATTGGCTCCCTTACCTTCTCCCTCTTCACGTATGTAATAGGTGCTGGTGGCATTTCCATTCACATAAATGCTGTCAATCTCGTCATCCAGGAATATAAATTCCATAACATGGCCGGTCATGCGATTGACCGGTTTCAATAAGACGGTATCGACCGGTGACGTCGCCAGAGCCTGCCCTGTCAAGATAACGCGGATCAACTTATTCTCCGCAAAGTAAGCATCAACCGTATCTGCCGCCAGAATGTCAAAGTTGTGCTTCAGCAGAGGAGCGCCGAACAGCTTGGCGCGTTCGGCTTTTTCCCAGTAGAACAATTTCTGACCCCAGGCATGAAACTCTTCACGAATGATCTGTACACTGTCGGTAACGACCGCGAATTCCTCTCCGAAAAAATATTCGATGATTCTTCCCTGGATGACGAGGGAATCATCACTTTCGAAATGGCGCGTGAGCACCGGCTGCTCCGTCATCATGCCGTATTCCCGAGCGCGGTTGTACTTGCCGTGGTCACCCGTAATCATGACGCGGTCAGTCATCGAAAAGATACTGACATTGCCATACAACAGCGCCTCTTCGCGATCCTCATTATAATTCACCCGATCACAATGAACCAGAATGGAATCCTGAAGGATGCGGACATGCCCTTCAGCGATGGCTCTGCCATCTTTTTCAAAGTAAGTTGCCTTATCCGCCCACATCTGGCGGGTCGGTTCAATGAAATGCACCTTCTCTTCCGAATACAATATGCCGGTTGCTTCTTCAAATCTGGCGTGTTCGCAGGTTACTGACAGGGTATCCTGAAGAATCCAGACGTCGCCGTCTAAATGTCGGATCACACCATTCGGACCTGTTTTCGTAGTCAGAAGATCCGCCCGCTTCAGTTCAATCGGCGTCTGCGCAAATGCCCAAGAGCAGAGATAGAGAAAAATCAAAACCCCTGATAAATATCGTAATCTCATTCTTGCCGCCGCATCGTCTGTCCCGTTGGATTTTTCAAGATCCAATCTGTCAGATTCTCATCCGATTCAAAGTCGTAGCCCCGCAGAGAATCCAATTCGGTTAGCAATATTGCCAAAGTATCAGACTTAATTCTCTTCAGTTCCTTGTCCCAGTAGAGTCGCTCGGTCTTTAAAATCTCGCCACTGTCAGACGTCACGACAACATTCCCTAACGCGACAAAAATATCGATGCGCTCATCAATTTTCGCCTGCCTCGAGGTCAGAACTGAGGAATGCTCTCCCTTGCTATTGTAAAAATCGACGACGACGCCTGAATCAAGCAGCGTTAAACGTTCCTGCTCAAAATACTGCATATAACCGGCTTGCACGACGGACTTCAGCACACCGTTGTCTGTCACTTCGATTTTGCCTCCCCAGATCTCCTGATCAGGATGTTTGTCCGCCTCATCATTATCAGCAGATGGGTCGTCAATCTTGGCGCACCCAGATAACGCGATCATCACCGTCAGAGCGATAAACACGTTAATCTTAAGATAATCCCGCGCTGAGCAGGTCGTGCAGGTGGACAAGTCCCACCACTTTTTTATCATCATCGACAACAACTAGCTGTGTAATGCTGTGAACTTCCATGATGTGGACAGCTCGGGTGGCCAACGCGTCCGGCGAGATAGTAACCGGATTCAAGGACATAATCTGCTTCGCTGTAACGCCGGATAAATCTGACCACTTTTCCATTAAGCGGCGTAAATCCCCATCGGTAATCACACCCACAAGCCGGTCTTCGTGATCCACCACGCAGGTTGCCCCTAATCGTTTGGTCGTCATTTCAACGATCAACTCACGCAAGCCTGTTTCAGCATAAACCTTCGGAATCTCTGCTCCGGTGCGCATAACGGTATCCAAGCGCAGGAGTAGCCTTCGGCCCAAGGTTCCACCGGGGTGCAGCAGAGCGAAATCTTCTTCAGAGAATCCCCGCCTCAGCAGCAGCGCAATGGCCAGTGCATCCCCCATCGCCAGCGCAGCCGTAGTGGACGCCGTCGGAACGAGATCCATTGGGCACGCCTCTTCCGCGACGGATACGTCGATGATGACGTCGCAGCTTTTGGACAGCGGTGCGCCAATATCTCCCAAAAGACCGATAACAGGCATTCCCAGTAATCGGAATGCCGGCAGGAGAGTCGTCAGTTCATCGGTGCGGCCACTCTTCGAAAGAATGATGGCCACGTCATTTTTATTAACAACGCCCATATCGCCGTGAATCGCTTCAGCAGGATGCAGAAAGAGCGCGGGTGTTCCAGTGGACGATAGCGTCGCTGAAATCTTTCTGGCTACCAACCCTGATTTTCCCATACCGGCTAAAACGATCCTGCCACCCTTCTGATTGCAGGCTTCCATCAAATCCAACGCTTCACTGACATTGCCGTCCAGGCGGTCAATCAATGCCTCGATGGCTTTCGCCTCGATGCGAAGAACGCGTTTACAGTCCTCCACGGACAGGCTCGGTTTCTGAGGGTGGTAATCTATCATACCTGACTCTTGTTCTTCATTAGAAAGAGATCCATCAGGGAGTCCCAGTGCCCTTGCGCTTTCAAAATCAGCTCGCAGACTTCGCGCGCGGCGCCCCTTCCACCGGAAAGTGACGACACGAAATCAACGCGCTGCAATACTTCAGGATGCGCATCGGCAGGAGCTGCGCTGAATCCACATCGAATCATAATCGGCAGATCGAACAGATCATCACCTAAAAAGGCCACCTCCTGATCCTGATACCCATACTTCGCCTCGATGTCGTCTAAGGTCTCATTCTTGTGAAAGTGTCCCTGATAGACGATTTCGATATTGAGTTCTTTGGCGCGCTCAGTCACGATCTTCGATTCGCGGCCCGTAACAATCCCAGTCTTTATACCACAATGATGCAGCATCCAGATCCCGAACCCATCTTTGACGTCGAACGATTTAGTCTCCACCCACTCATTGCTGTAAGTTAATTTGCCATCGGACAACGTCCCATCGACATCCATCAGCAGCAGGCGAATCGGCTTTATTTTTTCAACAAGTTTCGCTTGTTTTGATTCCATAAAAAAAGTCGGCATTTTATTTGCACATAAAATACTTCTTTTCCTGAAGCTTGTCAAGGGAAATCCAGCGCATTTTTGCGAAGTTTCAGTGTCATTAGTGCCGCAACTAATAAATTTAAAACCTCTTGACAAGACGCAACTTTTTTGTTATGTTTTTCAGCTAAATGTCTGGATCTTGCTTATATTAAGGTAAGTATAACAGACAACCGTGTAAATTATCAAAAATCCTCAGAACCTATGACTCTAACAATACGATTCAGCCTGCTGGGCATTCTATTCGTTTTGCTTCTACTTTTTGCCTGGGCTTGCGAAGACAGCAATAATAACGTTATAACGTCAAACGGACCCGTCACCTTAACCTGGTTTACGCCGCCGCAGAACCTGGAAGCAACACAGCTTGCAACTTTCCCAGTAATCGCAGAAATCTCCGGCGTCAATGCTTATGATGTTGATTCTGTTAAAGCTGTCATAACGGATGCGAGTGGCGGCGAAGTGGCGCAGTTCCAGCTCTATGACGACGCTAACGCTTATGAACGGTTCGATGCGCTGGAATTCTGCTCGGCTTATTCTGGTGATGTCGTCGCACATGATGGAAAATTCACACGCCAGATCAACGGTCAATTTGCGCCCCAAACAGGTGATTACGATTTCACTCTGCATGCCTGGTGGGACAATTCCACGCAGGAAGCTGATCCAGTAACCGTCACCGTCGCCGAAAGTGTGCCGCCGCTGCTGTCCGACCTGTTCTTCCCCATCTCACTGGAATCCGGCTTCGATCCCATTCAGATCAACTTAAAAGCGATAGACCCCGATACGATCTTCGGTGATTATGTCACCGACGTGTTTATGAAATTTTATGCTCCCCAGGGAGTCCAGTTGGATTCTTTCTATCTGAGCAGTCTGGGCGGCGATCTGTATGGCACGACTTTGACGCCGGACATTAACATCGGTCTGGTTACAGATACTTACATCTTCGCCTTCTGGGCCAAAGACGCCTTCAACAACCTGAGCGATTCGCTGGGCATCCAGGTCCCCGTCGAGAATCTGGCGCCCCTCCTCGATCCCCCTCAATTCGAACCTGAGGTGGCGCTGCCCGATACCTACATGTTCGTGCCTATTACCGTCCCAGCCTGGGATGATCAGACGATAGCGGACGTCGATTCTGTCAATATGCTTTCCTACAAGCCGGATGGAACTTATGCAAATGACGGATTACCCATTCCCTTAAATGATAACGGTGAATTCGGCGATCTAATCGCGGGCGATTCACTCTTTACCATCAATGCAGTCCTGTACGACACTTCCCTGACCGGTCCATATATCTTCACTTTCTGGGCTCGCGATCTGGCAGGTAATGCAACCGAATTTATCATCGATACTCTGATTGTCACTGATCCATAATATGATGAAACGATCCTTAACTGCACTACTATCTATTTTCCTGCTCGGCAATTTTGCCTTGGCGCAGGTTGCCTCCAAACATGGCTACCGCCTGATACAGGATGGCGAACCCCCCGATCCCGTTGAAAGACTGCTCTCCAATTCGGTCATCGACATGGTGCCGGGCAATGGCGGAGTCTTTATGGGCACAGGCGGCGGCGTGTCTTATGTTGAAGTAGCCTACACAGACGTCGATAGCATCGGGTACTTCTGGCAATCATTCGATGAACGTCACGGTCTGGGTGAAGGCTCTGTCTCAGCGTTAGATTTCAAGGACGACGTTCTTTGGGCAGCGACAGCTTATTCCGTCTCCGTTCCAGAAGGCATCCTGCCCGCTGGCGGCGGCGTCGGCTTTTCCACCGATTTCGGCTCCTCCTGGACCTGGTTCGATCAACCGGTCGATCCGGTCGAAGGTTACGACACCACGCTGATCTCTCAACCCACAACGACCAACATCCAGAACGTCACCTATGACCTGGTGATTACTTCCACCGACGTCTGGATTACCTCCTTCGGTGGCGGTCTGCGCCGCTACAGTTTTGCTGACAGTGCCTGGCAGGTCGTTACTCCGGATAACAACAAATTCGACGCCGCGGATTACCTCAATCACCGCGCCTTTGCCGTAACCGGCGATGACGACGTAATTTGGGTCGGCACCGCGGCTGGCGTCAATAAATCCACTGACAACGGAGAAACCTGGGAAAACTTCAATTCCAGCGACGACGGCTTAAGCGGTAATTTCGTGACTGCTTTGGGTCGTCAGGTCTACAATAATAACGATATCCTCTGGGCGGCAACCTGGCAGGCCGAAAGCCAAACCGAATATTACGGCGTGTCCAAATCCGAAAACGGCGGTTTGACCTGGGAAGTTGCGCTGACCCTGGATGATCAAATACTTAAAGCACACAACTTTGCATTTGACGATTCGATCGTTTACGCAGCCACTAATGTTGGCCTTTATAAATCCGTCGATCTGGGAGAAACTTGGGATATATTCCCCGAAATCATTGATTTCAATTCTGGAGATCAGCTTTACGATCCAACGTTCTACAGCGCGCAAGCGGCTGGTGGGATGCTCTGGGTAGGCACCGGCGACGGCGTCGCCTCCAGCCCCGATTACGGTAACACCTGGACGCTGCATCGCAGTTTCCTGCCGACCAGTGAAGGCGGGCAGCCGGCAACTTACGCCTATCCCAATCCCTACTCACCACGCCTGCACCCGGTAATCCGTTTCCAGTACGACATGACCAAAGCCGGCAGTGTGACGCTGAAAATCTTCGATTTTGCATTGGATGAAGTAACCACGGTTGTACAGAACAAATCGAGAGGTCTGGGTGATTTCTATGAAGTCTGGACGGGAAAACGGAGCAACGGTGACCCGGTAGCCACCGGCGTATACTACTACCGCGTCGAACGCAGCGGGATGAGCCCCGAATGGGGTAAATTCGCTGTGATATATTAGGAATCAAAATCCAAGAATTGGTACAAAAACTCTTGAACCGCATAACTCTTACCACTGCCCTGATAGCAGTTATCTTCATCGCCGGAGTGGCGATCACTCAAGCAGGAACCAATGCAGGTACAGCCGGAGCTTTCCTAAGAATGGGCTTAGGTGCCCGCGCCCTTTCCATGGGGGACGTCGGCGTTGCCATCCCGGGAGATGGATTCGGGATCTATTACAATCCCGCATCGCTGCCCTACCTGACAGAAAAAACTCTGCTGACAACCTACAACTACCTGTCGCTTGACCGGCATCTGAATTTCATCGGATTTGCATCACCGCTGCGCCCACCGGCAGCGCAAAAAGGCGAAAATCTGAATGCTGGCGTGGGCGTCGGCTGGATCAGCGCTGGACCCGGCGATATGGAAGGCCGCGATACCGACGGTAATCCCATCGGATCATTCAATTTCAGCGAAAATGCCTTCTACGTCTCCTTTGCTTTGAGACTGCACAACCGTGTCGCTATTGGCATTTCCCCTGTCATCTTGTATGGCTCTTTCCCTGATCTATCAGATGACGCCTCGCTCTACAGTACACGCCTGGGTTTTGATGCGGGTGTGATGATCAATCCCTGGAGGTCGCTCTACCTAGGCGCTCAAGCCCGCCATATCAACGCTCAGTACCGCTGGGATACCGGCACGATCTGGGAAGAAAACGGCACCACGACGACCGATAAATTCCCTCGTATTTACCGCTTCGGAGCATCATACTTGTTCGATATTGGTCTGCTGCTGGCCGGTGAAATGGAAACCAGCAACGAGAATGACAACGAAATCCACGCAGGCGCCGAATATTTGATTGCCCAGATGGATCCCTACATTTTTAAAGTACGCGCTGGATATGACGACGAAGATCTGGCTTTCGGCCTGGGATTCGGCTTTGAAGTCTGGAAACTGCGCAGTCAATTGGATTATGCCTATCAAATCCAGGATGTGCCGCCCTTCGATTCACAAGTAATCAGCTTCTCAGTGAGTTTCTAATGATAAAACGACTGCTATGCGCTCTGCTGGCACTATCCATACCATTTGCAGCTTTGGCGGAAACGTCAGGATCACTACCTCTCCTGAAGATTTCTCCGGACGCCCGCTCGGTTGCTATGGGAGAGACCGGAGTTGCGAGTACCACTGGAGCTATGGCCGTATTCCACAATCCAGCATTGATCGCCTTCGCTGATAAATCCCAGGGAGCCTTCGGTTACAGCGACTGGCTGATGGATCTTTCCATCCAGAGCGCAGCATTACTGTTCAAATCAAAAGGCTATTCCTTCGCCTTAAGCGCCAATTCCTTTAACGTTCCTGACCTGGAACTCCGTGTCCTTCCTTCAGATGATCCCATTGAAACCTTCTCCGCGCACGATTTCGTAGGAGGATTAAGTTTCGGTGTCAAGCTGATGGATAATCTATCGGCAGGCGTCACTGGCCGCTACGTTTTCCAGCAGATTTATGTCTCTGAAGCCAACGGCTATAGTATAGATGCTGGTCTGGCTTACAGACTGGACTTTTTTAACATGATGATCGGCGCTGCCGTTCGCAATATCGGTCAGATGGAAAAACTGGATAAAGAACGGTCGCCCCTCCCGACAAATGCCGCCATTGGATTGAGCAGTAACGCCTGGGATGGCGGCGATTTCGGTCTGAATGCCGCCTATGAAGTCAAGCACTACTTCGCTGATGATACCCGCTTTAATTTCGGCGTTGAAGGCTACTGGAAGCAGCATCTCTTCCTGCGAGCCGGCTATCAAACCGGCAGTGAACTTCGCTCCGTTTCGGGCGGAGCGGGTTTAGCCTGGAACCGCTTCCACTTTGACTATGCTTATCAACCCTTGGCGGAGGATTTTGAGGCGTCTCACCGTTTCGGTTTGAGCATAGATTTCTGAAGATAAATATCATCTAACCCTTTGGAGGAAAAACCGAGTATGGCAAAGCATCGAATAGCCTGGCTGCCTGGTGATGGAGTCGGTGTTGAAACCATGGAAGCCACCCGTTTGGTTCTGGATGCATTGAACTTCGATGCAGAATACATTCATGGAGATATCGGCTGGGAATTCTGGATTAAGGAAGGAAACGCTCTCCCTGACCGCACCCTGGACCTTCTGCAGAAAACCGATTGCGCTCTGTTTGGTGCCATTACATCCAAGCCCAAGGATGAAGCTGCCGCAGAACTGGATCCTTCGCTGCAAAACAAAGGTTTGGTTTATTTCAGCCCCATCGTTCGGCTGCGGCAGGAACTGAACCTGCACACCAACATGCGTCCCTGCAAGGCTTATCCCGGCAATCCTTTGAATTACAAAGACGATATCGATATAATCGTTTTCCGTGAAAATACGGAAGGGATGTACGGCGGCGTCGAATTCCACCCTATCCCCAAAACCATCTTCGATGCACTCTGCGAACACCCCAAGATGAATAAGTTCCAGAGAAATGGGCTGGATAATCTGGCTCTGTCAACACGCATCATGAGCCGTCAGGGCTGTGCCAGTATCGTTACTCAAGCGTTCGAATTTGCCAAGCAGTTCAAGCGCCGCTCCGTGACGGTCGTCGACAAACCCAACGTCCTGCGGGAAACCGGCGGGCTGATGATTCGCACCGCACGCGATATCGCTGCGAAATACGACACCCCGCTATGGGAAACGAACATTGACGCGCAGTGCATGTGGCTGGTGAAAAATCCCAGCGACTATGACGTCATCGTCGCTGAAAACATGTTTGGAGACATTCTTTCTGACCTCTGTGCACAGTTAGTCGGTGGTCTGGGCTTTGCCTGCGCAGGAAATATCGGTGACAACTATGCCGTATTCGAACCGACGCACGGTTCAGCGCCGAAATACGCTGGGATGTACAAAGTCAATCCCATCGCCACAGTCCTGTCAGCCAAGATGATGCTCGGCTGGTTGGGTGAAACCGAAAAAGCTAAAGTCATCGAAGAAGCTGTTGCCGCAGTAATCGCCGAAGACAGCGTCCGCACCTACGACATGGGTGGCAGCGCCAAGACGCTGGAAATGGCAAATGCCATCGTCGCCAAACTTTAAATCTGGCGCTTCAAAGCTGTCGCAAAGGCTGTTCGAGCCTTTTGCGGCAGCTTTTTTATTCCTGATATGCTCCCGAAATTGCAGGGTTTGCCGCTTGATTTTTGCATAATAATTACGTATCTTATCGCGTATGCACCGGAATCGCTGGTTTTATATCTTCGTCAGCCTGACGCTCTTGAGCTGCGTTGCAGGCTGCGATCTGTTCAGCACCCGGTCGACCGAGCCGCCGCTGGATTCGGGCACACCCTGGATTCCGCCCACACAACGGGATCAGCTTTTCGCCAATATGACCATCGCTTTCATTGAACTGAACAGCGATCACTACCTGCGGAGTTTCTTCGGCCCGGATGATCAGGCAGGCCTGTTTTTGTTCGTGCCTAATCCCAATACAGCCAACTGGCCGGTCTTCGAAACCTGGGGTTACGAACAGGAAAAGACGACCATCGAATATCTTTTCACCCTGATATCGCCGGACAATCCCGGTTTCCTGATGTTCAATGACGCCGGTGATGAAGTGGTGTACGGTGATGAAGATTCGGTCTGGGTGACCAAGACCTACAGTCTGACCGTTTCCTTAACCGAACCCAATCTGAACATCCCCGAAGCGGTCGAAGGCACTGCCGATTTCTACCTGGCCAAAACCGACGTCGGCTACTGGGCCATCTACCGCTGGGAAGACCTGGAAGGTTCCCCTTCCTGGACCGAACTTAAAGCGGGGTTGTATTAGCATGAAGCGGCTCTGTTTGACAACATTGTTGTTTGCATTACTCCTCCTCACCGGCTGCCTGAATCCCTTCGCACCGGAATTAGGCGATCCCTCAGAATCGATCTGGACGGATCAGCAGTCAGTCGGGGAACTGCTGGATAATTTTAAAAATACCTACAACCTGCGCGATTCATTACGTTATTCCAATCTGTTAGCCGATAATTTTACATTTAAATACTACGACGTTGATAACGCGCGGGAAGACCAGTGGGGACGGGATACCGACCTGAAAGCCACCGGCGGCCTCTTCCGCAATTTTGATGAGGTCAGCTTAACCTGGTACGCCGTCGCTCCCGTGATTCGCGAATTCACCTTCGAAGATTCCAGCCTGGAATTCGATGTCAGCTTCAACCTGTCGCTGTACGGATCCACCAGCGGTTCGGCCTACGATCTGTACGGCCTGGCGCGTTTCACCGTCGTTAAGGAATCCGGGGACAAATTCAGAATCATCACCTGGAAAGATAACTCTTACTTCTAAATTGTACCAACTATGAAATTAGGCGTAAACATCGACCATATCGCCACACTGCGCAACGCGCGTGGCGCAAAAGTACCCGATCCGGTTGCCGCGGCTTTGACAGCCGAACTGGCTGGCGCAGACAGCATCGTCTGTCATCTGCGGGAAGACCGCCGCCACATCAAAGACCGTGACTTAGAGCTGATTCGTGAAGTCATTCATACCCGGCTGAACATGGAAATGGCTGCTACCCAGGCCATGATCGAAAAGGCGCTGATGGTTAAACCGGACATCTGCACCATCGTCCCTGAAAAACGCGAGGAACGCACGACTGAAAGCGGTCTGGACGTGATCACCTATTCGACGAAACTGAAAGAAGCTATTGAAACTCTGAGCAGTTCCGGCATCCAAGTCAGCCTTTTCGTCGATCCCGAGCTGGCTCAGATCCGCGAATCAGCCAAGCTGGGCGCGTATGCCGTCGAAATTCACACCGGCTCCTATGCGGATGCCTCAGATCCTCAGGAAAGGGACATGCTGTTTGAAGACGTCGCCAACGCAGCGGTCGCTGCCAATAAGCTGGGGATGTTCGTAGCAGCCGGTCACGGTCTGAATTACCAGAACGTTGCTGACATCGCCGCCATCTCAGAAATACAGGAACTCAACATCGGGCATTCGATTATTGCAAGATCCGCCTTCGTCGGCCTGACCAAGGCCATTGAAGATATGCGCTACTTGATTGATCGTTAAGCAGCACGGAAAGAGGAAAAACCATGCATCTGGCAACACGATTTGCTACAACGGTTAGCTTCGGACTTCTATTAGTTTTCATCGGGTGTACCAGCAGCGATGATAACGGTGGCACGCAACCCCAATACAACTCGCCGCCCACCGTTGTATTCACAGCACAAGCGCCTGACAGCATTTATTACGATGAAGCCATCGCCTTCATCTGGCAGGGTAGCGATCCGGATAACAATCTGGCAGGGTTTTATACAGGTCTCGACGGAAACATCCTGCTCATCAAAGAAACCACGGTCTCATACAGCGGTTTTGAAATGGGAGAATCACATACGTTCTCTCTATTTGCACAGGATGACGAAGGGTTACCCTCGCATATCTTGAATCACGATTTTGGAATTTATCCCTATGCGCCGCCTAATCGCCCGCCTAGTGTCGAAATTACCTCTGTGACCCCGGATTCCATCTTCTTTGTTGAAACGATCACCTTTACATGGCTGGGCACAGATCCAGACGCCAACCTCGAAGGGTATTATGCCGGTTTGGACGGGGTCTATGAATACACGACTGAGTCATCTGCAGCTTATAGTGGGTTCGATCTGGGAACCTCCTATACCTTCAACATATATGCAGTTGACGATGAAGGCTTGCTATCAGATACAGCGTCAGCAATGTTTGCTACTTATCCCGTGTACCCTGATAACTTACCCCCGGTACTAACGCTGCTATCTACTATCCCCGATACAAT
>JAHJDJ010000154.1 GCA_018812585.1 bacterium | reverse complement strand
CTAACTTGCCCCCCAACAAAATCCCCTTCTCCCCTGTATCACTCAATTGAAGAAATCACTTGACTCTGATAGTTTTTTTATCTATATTAAGATTCAGTCGCAATATCATCATGCTAAACTTTTCCTGGGCGAACGCCAAGCCGGACTCAATGTTTAAAAAACCAGGTCCTCGACCTTTCGTACCACCTGAAATAGATTGCCCCAATTCATGTAAAAAAGGGCAGGGGCGCAGACATCAGCATGGCCGCCATTATCCGGATAACCTGCGCGGTGATGAAAAATTTCTATCGGATTGCCAGGCTGGCGATTCTGTCTGTGTCAAGCGCATTCTAAATGGGGGGCCGATCCGCCACAGACTGCTGGAGATGGGTTTAAATCCCGGGACGCAGATACGCGTCGTCAAGTATGCACCGTTGAAGGATCCGATTGAATGCCAACTAAAGGGATACCACATCGCTCTGCGGGTGGCGGAAGCCAGTCACGTGATCGTGACCCCCGAGAAGCCGTCGACATAATACTTCCCCCAACGCCCACCGATTCCACCATCCAGGTCGCCTTAATCGGCAATCCCAATGCCGGCAAGACCACGATGTTCAACGCGCTGACCGGCGCGCATCAACATGTCGGCAACTGGCCGGGCGTCACCGTCGAAAAGAAGGTGGGATTCCGGCATCATAAAGGTTTAACCTTCCGCTTCATCGATCTCCCCGGAACGTACAGTTTGACTGCCTATACCACTGAAGAGTTAGTGGTCAGGGATTTCCTTTTCAGCGATCCTCCGGACGTCATCGTGCAGGTCGTAGATGCTTCCAACCTGGAACGCAATCTTTATCTGACGGTGCAGTTAATCGAATTAGGCGTGCCGCTGGTGCTGGCGCTGAACATGTACGACGAACTGCTGGATCAGGGTCTGGACGTCAATGCCGACCTGCTGGGGACGCTGTTAGGATGCAAGGCGGTCCCGACCATCGGATCGAAGGGGCACGGTATCGGTCAGCTCCTGCGCGCCATTCAGGAAACAGCGTCTCATTCCAAGGATGAAACTGCCCAATCACGCAAAATCAAAGTCAATTACGGCCGGGAATGCGAGGCGGCGATTGCGGCCTTAAGTCAGAAAATCGAGCAAAAGGCTGATCTGAACATCCCCTCTCGCTGGCTGGCGGTAAGAATTCTGGAGGGGGATAATGATGCCACGGTGCGGTTGACTCCCGACCTGCTGAACGATCCTGAATTTCACGAAATTTTGAATCATCAGACCGATCTGCTGAACCGTCTTTACCCGGAGGGCGTCGAAGATATAATTACCGACCGGCGCTATGGTTTCATCGCCGGAGCGCTAAAGGAAACCATCATCCGGTCGGGACCGATCAAGCGGCGGGAACTATCTGAAAAGATCGACAATGTTCTGACGCATAATCTGTTCGGCATGCCGATGTTTCTGCTGTTTCTCTGGTTGATGTTCCAGGGGACGTTCACGTTCGGGGCACTGCCGATGGAGTGGATCGAAATCGGCGTCGGTTGGATAGGGAATTTCCTCACTGGATTACTACCCGCTGGGCCTCTGCAAGAACTCCTCGTCGACGGTGTGGTGGGAGGCGTTGGCGGAGTTCTGGTATTCCTGCCCAATATCATGATTCTGTTTTTCGGCATATCGATTTTAGAGGATAGCGGTTACATGGCGCGTGCGGCGTTTTTAATGGACCGTTTGATGCACTCGCTGGGGCTGCACGGCAAATCTTTTATACCGTTGATCATGGGATTCGGCTGCAGTGTCCCTGCCATTATGGCGACCAGAACCTTAGAAAGCCGCCGGGATCGATTGTTGACGATTTTGATCACTCCTCTGATGAGCTGTTCGGCGAGACTGCCAGTATACATTCTATTCGCGGGCACCTTTTTTCCGAACCATGCGGGCAATATCATTTTCGGGATTTACATTTTCGGCGTCGTGATGGCAATCGGTGCGGGAAAGCTGTTTTCCATGACGCTCTTCCGGGCGCAGGGCGCGCCGTTCGTGATGGAGCTGCCTCCCTACCGCCTGCCGACCTTCTGGACGACCGTGCGGCACATGTGGGACCGCGCCTCGGAATATCTGAAGAAGATGGGGACAGTGATTTTGGCTGCGTCAGTGATCGTGTGGTTCTTAGGAGCGTTTCCCCGCATTGGCGAACAGGCGCCCAACCCGGATGATTCCTATATTGGCGCTATCGGCAAGAGCATCTCGCCTGTCCTGGAACCGCTGGGATTCAACTGGCAGATGGGCGTAGCTTTAGCGACAGGATTGGTGGCCAAGGAGGTCGTCATTTCCACGCTGGGCGTTATTTACGGTGTGGAGGATGATGCTGAAGTCGGCGGCACAGAGGCTCTCTCCTCTGCATTAAAGAACTCCGGCCTGACACCCTTAAGCGCGCTGGCTTTCATGCTCTTCGTGCTGATTTATACTCCCTGCATTGCAGCCATTGTGGCGATCTGGAGGGAGACCGGCAGTATCGGGTGGACCAGTTTCTCTGTCGGATACCAGACAACTTTTGCCTGGATTATCGCTTTTATTGCAGTAAAAATAGGATCAATCTTCTGGGTCTGACATGGTTTTTCAATGGATCATTGTAGGATTAGCGGTCGTTGCCGCTTCGATTTATATCGGGCGGTTGATCTACCGGACTATAAAGAACCGCGGTTGTGCGGGGTGCGCCACGATGTCGCAGTCGAAGAAGTCGATCTACAAGCTGGCCAAGGAAGCTAAGAAAGCTAAGAAAGCGGCTGAATCGAACGCTTCGACTGAATGAGTGGTGGAATTCAATTTCACATCTTCATCAACTTTTTCAGGGCTGTTTACTTGTATTCAGCCCTGTTTTTATTTATATTGGTGTACTGCAAGGTGTAACAAATCTCATTGATGTTAGTCAATACAACTAGAAATCGTCAAACTTACCTGCGCGTTTCTCTCACGGATCGGTGCAATCTGGCGTGCCGTTATTGCATGCCGGCAGAAGGATTCCAGCGTGTCGCGCGCGACGAAATCCTGACACCGGAAGAGATCGGCATTCTGGCAGATCTGTTTGTCAGGTCCGGAGTCACGAAGATACGCCTGACTGGCGGAGAACCGTTAATTCGGGGCGGGTTGGAGATCATTCTTGCTAGCCTTGCACCGCTGACTGACAAAGCGACTCTGGCAATCACGACCAACGGGCTGTTATTAAGTCAGTGGCTCAATCGCCTGATTGATGGTGGTATTTCCCGGATCAACGTCAGTCTGGATACGCTGCGGGGAGATCGCTTCAGGCAAATCACGGGCGTTGACGGTTTATCCAGAGTTTTAACAGGAATAGAACAGGCAGCCGAACAGCCGGCTATCAGCCAGTTAAAGATCAATGTCGTTCTGCAACGGGGCGTCAATGACGATGAGATCGGCGCTTTCATGCAACTGGCTGATCGGTATGATATTGACGTCCGCTTCATCGAATTGATGCCGGTTGAAGGTGTCCCCTGGCAGTTTGACCGGACGGTTACGAAAGCAGACATTCTGAATCGTCATCCAGAGCTGAGAGAGGCCGATGAGAGTCCGAGCAGATCTGATGACGGCCCGGCAGAATACTATCTCAAGCCTGGACATCGAGGCCGCCTCGGGTTCATCTCTTCTTTAACCCACCCCGCTTGTAACCATTGCAACCGGTTAAGACTGACAGCCCGAGGCGCATTGCTGCGCTGCTTATATGATACCGGGGGTCTGGATTTACGGCAACAGGTACGCTTGGGTGCATCGTTCGAAGAACTTCAGTCTTCCATCAAAGCGTTCGTACAGGGCAAAACGCCTGATCATCAAAGCACTGAATTGACAGAGCGGGTATTACAGCATACTCCCTGCCTCGCCAGTGTGGGGGGATAACTGTGGATCTTCCCATCAAAGCAGCCATATTGATTTGCAGTGACCGCTCGTTCAATGGTGAGCGTAAAGATCAGACGGGCCCCGCGATTAAGCAGTTCCTGCGCGAACATGGCTGGGCGGTTACGAAGCATGAAGTCCTCCCTGATGACATCGATCAGATTGCCTTCTGGCTGGACGAGCAGTCCGGGAGCGGCAGCTTCGACGTGATTGTTACGTCTGGTGGAACGGGCGTTGCCCCGCGAGACATTACTCCGGAAGCGACGCTGAAAGTGATTAAAAAGCGCGTCCCCGGCATGGAAGAGGCCATGCGCGCCCGGTCGCTGGAAATTACGCCCCATGCGATGCTCTCACGAGGCGTTGTCGGTACGGTGGGCAGAACGATGATCATCAACCTGCCGGGAAGTGTCAAAGGGGCTATCGAAAATTTAGAAATCGTCCTGCCTGCTCTCCCCCACGCTGTGGCCTTGCTGCGCGGTGAGCATCCCGATCCTTAAAGGCGCTGTTATGTCAGATTTATCCCATTTAGATAACCAGGGGCGTGCCCGCATGGTGGACGTTGGAGGTAAAACCGTCACCGACAGATGGGCCAAAGCTCGAGCCGAGGTGCGAGTCAGCCCGGAGCTATATGCGAAACTGGAATCGAACTCACTGGAAAAGGGCGATGCCGTCTCCGTGGCGCGTATTGCGGGCATTCAGGCGGCGAAGAGAGCTGCTGAACTGATTCCATTATGCCATCCGATAACGCTGACGCATATCGATGTAGAGATACTCTTTCAAGCTCCTGACCGGGTGATCATTGCGTCGCAGGTGCGAGCATCGGCATTGACCGGTGCGGAGATGGAAGCATTGACTGCCGCAAGCGTTGCCGCCCTGACTATTTATGACATGGGCAAAGCCATTGACCGGGGCATCGTCATCGAAAAAGTTGAACTGCTGGAAAAGGGCGGGGGAAAGAGTGGCTTATGGCAGAGGAAAGAAGATGCGTGACCGAATTATTACATTTCTTTGTATAATCGTTTTGGCATCAGTTTCAGGTTGCAGCAAAGGCCATAAAGATCAAGAGTTGCTCGTATTGGCCGCAGCCAGTTTGTCAACCTCCTTCGAGCAGATTAAGATGCAGTTCGAATCTGAAAATCCGGATATCCATTTAATCATTTCCTACGGACCCAGCGGAGGATTAGCCAAACAGATAGAGATAGCTGCGCCGGCAGATATATTCGCTTCGGCGGGTCAAAAAGAGATGGATCGTCTTGAAGCAAAAGGATTGCTCCAGCCCGATTCCAGGTTTGACTTCGCCCGAAATGAAATCTGCCTGATCACGTGCAAAGACATCACGATTAATTTCTGGGAGGATCTGCTTAAGGAGGAAATTCACCGCATTGGCATCGGTGGTCCAGTAGCTCCGGTAGGAGACTACGCGAGATCGCTTCTGGAGAGCAAAAAATTAGCGGATAAAATCGCTGACAAGTTGATCCCAGGCAAGGACGTCAGACAGGTTGTCGATTATGTTCTGCGAGGCGAAGTTGAGGCTGCCCTGGTCTACCGGACGGATGCGAATCGTTTCAGTTCAAGAGGGGAATACCAAATTGCAGATCTGCCTATCGCTCCCAGCGATCACCCCCCTATTCGTTATCCGGTAGCCATTCCCGAAAGCAGCTCGAAACAGGCCGATGCTCAAAAGTTCATTGATTTTCTCCTGAGTGAGCAAGCTCAGACGTTATTAGCTGAAGAAGGATTTATACGCATTGATTCTTGATGCACTGCGGCTAACCGTCATCTCCGCATTCGGAGCGACAGCTTTAGTCGTGCCCCTGGGATGCATAACAGCTTATCTGTTGGCTCGCAGCCGATTCCCCGGCCGCGATTTATTGGATACAGTGCTCATGCTGCCGCTGGTTTTACCACCCACGGTAACGGGTTACTATATCGTCGTGCTATTTGGTAAAAACGGTTTTATCGGTGGAATGTTAGATGCCCTCTGGGGATGGACACCACTGTTTCACATAACTGGCGCAGCGCTGGCAAGCGCTATTGTGGCCTTTCCTTTGATGCTGCGGACTGCCCGGTCAGCTTTTGAAGCTGTCCCCCGTGAACTTGAATTGACCTCCTATACCCTGGGTGTTTCACCGCTCCGCACCTGGTGGCGTGTGACTCTACCGCTGGCGCGGCGGGGAATATTCGCCGGTGCAATTTTGGCATTCGCCAGAGCTTCAGGTGAATTCGGAGCGACACTCATGGTGGCTGGCAATATCAAAGGCAGGACCCAGACTTTGCCGTTAGCGATCTATGAAGCGTTCATCATCGGTGATGATCGTACCGCGACAATTATGGTGCTGTTACTGACGTTGCTTTCTTTAGTGGTCATCTTTGCGACTCTGCGTTTAGGGAAGCCCGCCTCATGAACGCAATTCTGCAGGCTCACCTGCTCAAACGATATTCTGGCGGCTTCGTGCTGGATGCAAATCTTCAGGTCGACTCCAAAATCCATGTTCTATTTGGCCGCAGCGGCTCCGGTAAAACCACTGTGCTAAGATTAATCGCGGGGCTCTTAAAACCCAGCAGTGGTTTCGTTACCTTCAATCAGCAGACCATTTACAACATTAAAAGCGGCATTTCTATTCCCGCATACAAGCGAAATATGGTACTGATGATGCAGGAAGATACTCTCTTTCCGCATCTGACGGTCAGAGATAATGTCCGCTTTGCTGATGGAAATCGGGAAAGCGCTGACAGGCTTCTGGAACAGTTCGAGATGAATCATCTCAGTGACCGAAAACCTGCCGAATTATCCGGAGGTGAAAGAAGAAGGGTGGCGCTGCTACGCTGCTGGGCGGCACAACCCCGGCTGTTGCTCCTCGATGAACCTTTAGCAGGACTCGATGTCGCAACGAGCATCCAATTCATTGATGCTCTGAAACAGTTGCAGCAAATGACCCACATTCCAATTCTTTATGTCAGTCACTCAATTCCTGAATGTCTTAGCATCGCAGATAATGTATCGGTTCTCGAAGCAGGTAGAATCATTGCTGAAGGGTCTCCCGAAGAGGTTTTGTTGGGTGGCAGCAATGATCGGTCAAATAGCCTGGCAAGCAGCCTTAACATCTGGAAAACCCGGATCGCAGAACAAAAACCCTTTGACGATATTACTGAAATTGCGATTGGGAAACTTACTATCGAGATGCACTATATTGAGGGTAATGTCGGTGATTCGATAGCAGTAGCGCTTTCACCCGCTGACATTACCATCTCGCGCAGCAAAGTCGAAGGGACTTCGGCCCGTAATTGCATCAATGCAACAATCAGACAAATAGACCAGCAGGCAGACCGCATTTCCCTGGAGGTGGAAGCAGAAGGCGTCGTATTTCGAGTTAGAATTACGCCTCGATCCCTGAGGAATCTAAATCTGAAACCCGCGCAATCAGTTCATCTGATGTTTAAAGCCTGGAGTGTGAAAAGACTGGCATGAAAACAGCAACCGTATTCAGACTTTCCATATCCGCTAACAAGGGCGAGAAAAAGCGTAACGTATCCAAAGTGACGTTTGATGAAAAGCTCGGCATCATCGGTGACGCGCACGGCACATCCGAACGCCAGATCAGCCTCCTCCCCATTGAAAGTTTCGGCAAATTGCAGGCGCCCGATCTGGTAATCAATCCCGGCGATTTTGCTGAAAATGTCACCACAATAGATCTGGACTTCTCTAAAATCAGCATCGGAACGCGGCTGCAGTTGGGTTCAGAAGCGCAGATCGAAATCATGCAAATCGGGAAAGAGTGTCACGAAAACTGCATCATCCGTGAAAAAGTCGGCGATTGCATCATGCCGCGTGAAGGAGTCTTCGGCAGAGTATTGCGCTCCGGAACGGTTCGTGTCGGCGAAAATATAACGATTTTATAGCAGGTATTATCATGATCCAACTAGATGAAGCCTTAAAACTGATCGATGAAGCTGTCGCCCCATTGGCTCCCTGCCATGTTCCTATTTTAGAGGCTATGGGTTGCACCGTCGCGGAAGATATCACCGCAGAACTGAACGTCCCCAATTTCGCCTCATCTGCGATGGACGGCATCGCGGTCAGGTTTTCCGACGTGGCTTGCGAAATGCCGCGCAAATTGAAAGTCCAGGGCATCATACCTGCCGGTCAACCAGCGGAAACGCCGCTGCTGCAGGAACATGTCTATCGCATCATGACGGGAGCGGCTTTACCGCAAGGAGCGGATACCGTTATTGTCGTCGAAGAGCTGGAATACCAGGGGGACGAGGTCATCATTTCCAGATCCCCGAACCAGGGCGATCATGTGCGGCCCCAAGGCAACGATATGCGCCAGGGGGATGTCGTTTTCCATGCAGGCGAAGTCTTAAAACCGATAGACACAGGCATCTTAGCGGCATTAGGTTTAACCGAAGTAAAAGTCCACCCTAAACCAAAAATCGCGGTGCTGGCCACTGGTTCTGAAGTGGTGTCTCCCGGGCAGCCACTACAAGCCGGTCAAATCTACAATACCAATGACGCATCACTGAGATCGCTGCTGGTGAACGCCGGTTTTCCCGATCCGGGAGCGCAGACGCCGGTTTCAGATGAGAAGCAGCCACTCAGAGACATCTTCGCCAGACTATGCGGTGAAAACGATCTGGTCATTACTTCCGGCGCGGTATCGATGGGTGAATTCGATTTCATACCTGATATTGTGCGGGAACTTGGGGGTGATATTCTATTTCATAAGGTCTTCATTAAACCTGGAAAGCCGACTCTACTGGCGAAGTTCGGATCATGCTGGCTGCTGGCTCTGCCGGGGAATCCAGTATCGGTCGTGGTCACCTTTCAGATGTACGCCAAGCGAGTTCTGTCACGGTTGATGGGGAAAGATTATCGACCTGAGCGTGAAAAAGCGACTGTTGCTGAGCCGTTCCAGATCAGGGGCGAGCGCTTCCAGGTCTGGGGAGCGACATTGCAGCGTAACGATGACGGGCTTCACGCGGTTCCCGCACAAAACTACACCTCCGGCAGAATCTCGGCGCTAAAGGGCATCGATGGCTTCATGCTGGTACCTGGAGGATCTCGCATCGTCGAAGCGGGAACTATTGTCGAGGTCGAATGGGTTTAAAAGAAAGATGGACTGTTCCGATGCAAAGTTATTGTGAGGGCATCATGAGGTATAGAATTCTGACGCTGACGGCGCTATTAACGCTGACCGCGTGGCTGCTGATTTCCTGCAATCAGGGAGACGACCTGTCCCAACCACTACCGGAACCAGGACCGGTCGAGGAATGGTCGTTCCAGACCACGGGCCTTGCGATATTGTCAGAGGACACCACCTTTGCCGTGGAATACTGGGAAGATCTAACCAAGGTTGAAACTGAATTCTACGTGCTGCTGAACGATACGATTTACCTGAAGGGATCTCAATTCCCCGGCGGGCAAATGGTGATGCAGGACGACATTTTCAGCCCTGCTTACCCAGAAGTTGGCACGTCCTGGTCGGGACCGGGAAGTAATCTCTATACCGTCGATTCGTTCACCGAGGTGACGGTCCCTGCGGGGACTTTCGACGCCTATTTCTACTCCGTCAATGATGGCACGACGGGGCAGTTTCTGGGGACGCTGGTCTTGGCGGAAGATACCGGCATCTTGAGCATGGTGCAGGTTGACGGCGACGATACAACCCGGTCGATTGTACTGGATGACGTCACTTTTGTCGATGGTGAAGGAGTCTTTCCTCTGGGAGTCGGCAACCGCTGGGAATTAATTGAGGGTGTTTACGAAACAAATCCTTAAGATGAATCGTACAATAGATAGAAGTGAGGTTCTTGTTTGAATCTCATCTTCACCTCCGATTCTATTCAACGCGAAACAGGCGGCCCTACGGTCGCCTGTTTTAATTTATTAATCAAATTGCCAATTACTTCACCAGCACCATTTTCCGCGTCTGCACCAGCTCCCCTGCCTCCAACCGGCAGAAGTAAATCCCCGACGCGAAATCCGATCCATCAAAGGTGACTTGATGAGAACCCGCTTCCCGCTTACCATCGACCAGCGTCATAACTTTTCGACCCGATATATCGTAAACCGTCAGATTTACGTTACTGAATGCTGAAAGCTGATAGCTGATTGCTGTCGTGGGGTTGAAGGGGTTGGGGAAGTTGCCACGAAGCAATGAACTGCTGGGGATTGCCACATCCGTGGCGGCGTCCTCGCCGGGAAGTAGTTCGCCGCTGCAGAACCATCCTTCCGGTCCGGTCCAATCGCCTTCCAGTCCCTCTTTCACGAAGGAAAATTCATCCTGATCGTCAACGATCCATGGGTACGTTCCAATCATGGCGATACAACGGTATTCACCCGCAGGCGCGGTGCCAGGAACCATAATCGTCCTATCCCAGTCATCGGCGCCAAGTGACTCCAAGTATAAATTGTAAACCGGCCCTAACAGAGTGAATTGCTGACCTCCGGGAACTTCGATATTTACCCAGCCATCGAACGTTGCCGGGAAATCCCGATTGTTGCTTGCCATAAGGTTGCAGTCAAAAGCGCTACCCTCAGGAGGAACCACGATGGATGAACTTTGCGGTGTCATCGCAACTGATACTGGATTTACGGCTTCGTGGCAATCGTAACTCTCAAAATGATCCCAGTCTGCCACGAAGATTACTTCATCCCCGACTGCGATACCTTGCGGATTATCTGGAGTTGAATAGTGCCCTGTCAGTTCAGGTTGTGATGGATCTGATATATCAATGACTCGGAGATCAATGCCAGTCCCTGACTGGATGTATACATAATTATCGTGTAACTCTATCTCTTCCGCCGTGCCTGGGAAATCGATGCTCCCCACTAATTCGGGAAGCTCTGGGTCGGAAACATCCATGATCCTCAGCATGGGCGTGGTAGCCCCTATATAGGCTAAATTATCCCGCACTTTAATCTGCCACGGTGCTCCGTCCAGGTTAGTCATGGAGACGAAATTCGGATTGGATGGATCGCTAATATCGAGGATCAGCAAACTATCCCCAATAGGGCCGCCCTCGCCTGGCGCATACCAGTTAGCTATTCCATATAGAAGATCCCCTTCCACTGCGATATCCTTGAATCCCGCCCAATCATATCCAGGCGTGTAAAGCTGGTATTGACCGAGCAGGATGGGATTTGTTGCAGAACTGTTATCATAGATCAAAAGGTTTTCCTGATTACCGCTGACGTAGATTCGGTTCCTTTCTGCTTCGATCATACAGATGTATCCATCCAAATCGACCTCACCCTCTACGCGTGGATCCAACGGATCATTGATGGCGACTACCAGGTAGCCAATTGGAGAACTGCCGACGTAAGCATAATCTCCAAAAATATCAACACTATATGCACCGCCGATAAAAGGCAGAAATGCAACCTGAAACATATTGGAGGGTTCGGAAACATCCAGCACCAAAAGACCCAGGTCACCATCGGTAACGAAGGCATAATCGCCAACTAACCCAACGTTCATAATCCGCCAGTCAGGCTTGTAGGAGCTGTAAACAAAGGGCTCTTCTGGATTAGAGATAGATATTGCTTTAAATCCGTAGTAATCGTTTGCTACTAAAATATAATTCCCTCGTAATGCAATATCCTGTAACGTATCATTCAGTTCACAGAATCCCAGAAAAACCGGATTTTCAGGATCGTTAATCTCGTAGATATGCAATTGGTGGCTATATGAAACGATGTAGGCGATACCATCTGCCACTTCAATATGATATGCGTGTGTGTCGAAATCTCCGATTAGTAAAGGATTTGCAGGCTCGGAAATGTCGAAGATGAACACGCCCGTAGAATAAATGGCCACATACAGATTTCCTTCATAAACACATAATTCACTCGGAGGGCCATTTGTCCCGATCACATTGAGTAACTCTGGATTATAGGGATCGGATACATCGATCACCCGCAGACTATCGCCGTTGGCCTCCAGATAGGCGATATCATCCCAAACTATAAAGTCACCGCTGCCATCCCCGAATGTCGTCTCAGATATGATGTTCAAATTAGGTGGGTCGGAAATATCGGCTATAGTAAGATAACCGTCCTGACTGGATATATAGGCCAACTCTCCAACAATGTGAATGTTGTAGATGTTTGAAGGCGTGGGATAAACTGCCACCTCAGTTGGATTCATCGGGGTTGAGATGTCCAGAACAACTAATCCTTGACCCCAACAACCTACATAGGCGTAATCACCATCCAACTCAATATCCTGTATTACGTTGTTTGTCTCATAGTAACCGCATTCAATGGGATTGGACATGTCTGATATATCCACAACTGCTAATCCACCAGGTGTGAAAGTGTATTCGAGACCAATATAAGCATAATCTCCCTGGTACTCTATCACTTCAGCGGGGTGCCAGGATGTATACTTGATGTCAGTCATTTCAACGTTCCAGCCTTGGGCGGAAGAGGTAGCGGGTATAACAAGCAGACCGGCTGCCTGCGCCAGGAATAGAGCTAAGATCAACCGTTTCATGATGAGTCTCCCTGTTTAATTGAAAAATTTTATAACTGTTACCTTAAACGTAAGCAATAATCTTGACAAAGTCAATAGCTGAAAACGAATAAAGTAATATTTTTTGCGTGTTGTATCTTGTCTTGAAAGCAGAAAAGGCGATCCACCTCCCTGCGAATCGCCCTTTGCGGGTCGGCGCAAGACCGACCCCTGCGCGTAAGCAAAACTACTTCACCAGCACCATCTTCCGCGTCATGTAGGTCGGGTTCTCCGAACCCGACGCTTCCAAGCGGCAGAAGTAGATCCCCGATGCTAAATCCGATCCATCGAAGGTGACTTGATGAGATCCCGCCTCCCGCCAGCCGTTGACCAACTCCGCCACTTCCCTACCCTGCACATCATACACTTTCAGCGAAACGCGGCTGACTGCTGAAAGCTGATAGCTGATTGCTGTCGTGGGGTTGAAGGGGTTGGGCCCCAATGTAAACTCAATGCCATGCGCGGGGTCCAGCTGCAGTTGCGGCGCGGCGCTGAAGATATCGCCCGTCAGTTGGATGTCATCGATGTACCACCCCTCTTCATGCACGCCGCCATCCGAACCGAAGCGGAAGCGAAGTTTGGCGAACGGTACATATGCCTGCAGATCGAAGACCGCCTCTTGCCAATCGAACGAACCATTGTACCCCGGCCCGCCCGGGAACGATCCGTTGGAAACGGTATTGCCCGGATAGCCGCCATCCGGTTCAATCGCTTCCCAGCTGTCGCCCGTGTTGACCTCGACGATACCGCCGTCGTAGCCGGTTTCAGCTTCCATCCAATGCTGGAAACGCAGCTCTGCGCCGTCGCCTAATTTCATCAGCGGTAGTTCCAGCGCGCCATCGGTCATGGGCCAGTAAACCCCCTGATCTGGTCCCCCGAACTTCCAGGAATAGTCCGCTGAATAGCTGCGGTAATCTTCGACGTGCCATTGGTCGAAGTAACTCTCCGAAATGTTGTAGTGCACCATAATGCTATCCTCAGCAGGCACGTCATACAACCAGTTTAATTGGTCGCCGACCTGGAATAGGAAGCGAGGCGTGAAATCCCATTGAGTACCGATTTCTATGTTCGCCTTCAGTTCTGCCACGTAATTGCCGGGAGATGTGATGTCTATCTCAACGCCGATGCCTGTCGGAAGAGATGTCGTGTGAATTTCGCCTGGATTGATAGAAGGTAATTGATCTACACCATGGCTGCAAAAAACATATAATTGATCGGTGACAGGTTGTATATTGACCGTCGCGTTATCTGCCTCATCTCCCCCACCATTCTTCAGAGTCAACAACAGGAAAAAGCTCTCT
>JAHJDJ010000153.1 GCA_018812585.1 bacterium | reverse complement strand
CTAAGGTGGCGACTTTCTGACCTAAGAGATTATAAACCGCGATCTCTGCTTTCTGCGGATAGGGGAGGTTGTAGGAGATCCAGGTGATGGGATTGGCGGGATTGGGACCAAGTGAGAACTGGATGCCGTGAAGTGGATCTAAGCTCAGGCGGGGTTGGACGGCGGAGGTGTCGCCGGTGGTGTTGCGGAAGAAGAGGATGCCGCCGTTAAATTTTGCCTCTAGCAAGAAATCGCCATCACCGTCATCATCGATGTCAAGTATATCTAAGGAGCCAAATCCAATCCCTCCGCTTTGAAGCCTTAAAATCGTGTCAGGAGTTTGATTCATCAAGGGTACTTGTGGACTACCAATATTTTCATATTGTAGAACATATGTGTCACCATAAGCGCCAGTGGCTACATTGAGATCTAGGTCTCCATCACTATCTAGATCGTAAAAATTGAAAAATCTCCCCGCATAGAATTGGATACCTTGCCAGTTCTCAACAGGATCAATAAACGATGGCAAGACCGGCGTCCCAATATTTTCTGAAAAATAGAGAGTACCGTTATTATCGCACAAAAATATGTCGTTATCATCATCTGCGTCTATATCAGTCAGAGAGGGTCGTATCGCCGCATGATAGTTGTACGGTATGAGATCATCAGAAACGAGACTGAATGAGGCATTTTGTGGTGTGCCGTTATTTCGAAATAAGAAAAGACCAGGGTAAGGTGGATTAGGGATAATCCCTTCGCCGATAAACAGATCTGGGTCCTGGTCGTTATCAATATCTCTAAAATGCGGATTACATCCATTGACAGTGATATCTTGGTAATTGCTTGTTATCCAAAGGAATGAAGCATTTTCCTCGTCACCGACATTCTCAAACTGCGTCAGTGCATTCCCTTCATGGCCATAAAAAAGATCAATATCGGTATCAGCATCTATATTTATAGAAATGATGCGTGCATCTTCACCTTCATCCAATGAAAGATAGTTTTTAGTAATTAACTGCCATAGCGCTGCTTCTGGAGTGCCGATATTTTCATAGAAATATATGTCTCCCATCCCCAAATAGGTTCCGACAGGTTGATCCCGCCCCACAAATAGATCGAAATCACCATCGCCATCAATGTCGGCAAATTCAGGGGAAGCGTTTTCACCGACATCAATACCGTTATAGCTGCTAGTGACATAGCCGAAATCGTAATTTACAGAATCACCATCGTTACGATAAAACCAAATGCGACCTGCCTGATCACCAATAAACAGATCATGGTCACCATCAGAATCAATATCGCAAAATGCAGGATCAGCATATCCACCAACATCTAAATCCAACCAATAATCATCTTCCAAGTCGAAAGCGAAGCTATCACAGGAGCCTATATTCCGATAGAACTGTAAATGCCCTTGATATTCACCGCAAATCAAATCGCCATCATTGTCGGAATCTATATCTATCAGAGCTACATGAGTGCCAAATACCCAATTGCCTGAAACGTCGAAGAGTGTGTCTTCAAATCCAGTAAAGTTTGGTATTGAGATGCTGCCTTCGTTACGATAATATCTGACATATCCAGCTCCAACCAGTATGTCGAGATCAGCATCTCCATCGAGATCCCAAAAAGAGGGATTGCTACTACTATTATTTGGAAAACAGGCTATAGATTCCCACGTTAAGCTTTCAGCTTTAAGTAATGGAGAAGTCGGCGTACCAATATTTTTTATATAATCAATAAAACCGCCATGATTGCCGACAAACAAGTCCATGTCAGCATCTCCGTCTATATCAGCGAAACCTGGTGCACTTTCATTCTCGCCCCCCATCCAGGGCGCATAAGTTTGCCAACCGTCAATCTCCACCGGAATCGTGTCAAACTCCTGCCGGAAAGTGAATTCCTGAGCGAAGAGGAGGGTGGGGAGCAGGAGTAGTAGGAATGTGGTTTTCATGATTATACTTTCCGTTTGATTGCAGGGGCGAGGCACGCCTCGCCCCCACTCATATTGCCGTCATTCTGACTTGTTCAGAATCAGATGGCAACCTCTTGTCAGATTCCGGGCAAGCCGGAATGACAAAGGTTGTATCTACTTCAACAACAACATTTTCCCCACGTCATGATACCGGCCGCCGCGTTCCAGACCGGTTGCTGTCACTCGGTAGAAATAAACGCCAGATGCCAGGTTCGATGCGTTGAAGTGCACCTTCGGCCAGCCCGCATTCTGCACACCAGCGTTATGCGTCCAGACTAACCTCCCGCACACGTCGAACAGGTCGATTGTTACACCCGACCGTTGGGGTAATTCCAGTGGAATCACAGTTGTCGAGTTGAAAGGATTGGGGTAATTCTGCTGTGCTGCAAACGATTTCGGCAAAACGTTGATGCCCATGATCCCATGAATTAAACTTGAAATCCCGTATGATCCCTGTCCAAACCGGCCGTTGCTGGAAGCAATCGTATTCACCACTTCGGTTGACTGAGTTTGAGGTCCGAGATCCAGCTCAAGCTCTTCGTTTTCAGAGGCGTCATACAGGATTATGGTCATCTCGTCATTATCCGTATAGCCATCCACATCCAGCGGCGTCGCCTTGTCGTCCTTCCAAGTGGGCACTACCAGCGGGAATTCACCTTCATAAACGGATGCGCCTACACACAGACCGGCTGAAGTAAAAATCCCTATCTCATCACCGGATTCAATTTCGACTCCTTCAATTACCAGTGTATCAACGACGACTGGATAGGACCAGTGAGTGTACTTTTTGTATTGGAAATGGGTTGAAGAGGCGATCTCTTTCTGCGTGGATTTAGGATCACCCGGAACCGATTCCCAGCCTGCAGCGGGATAATCTGTCCAGTCGGGATAGTCTATGTTGCCGTCGTTGTAGAATCCCAGGAAATAGCCCCTGCCCGGCTCTAAAATGCCGATCTGATCGATCTCCCGATCAATGTGTCCGTGCGGGAAATAGGGGATGTAGTACCGCCCGTCATCCGTCATAACGATGGTAAGATACTGAACAGCAGGCACCATCTCGCTCCGAAGTTCACTCGGATTAATTACATTCCAGACCATCCAGTGGAACGGCCCTTCATAGTCGATGTTTGCGCCATTTGGGTGTTCTGGATCCTGATACACCGTAGCGGCTTTGGTGTAGCCCGGAACCGGATAACCCAGGAAAAACCAGTGGTTACCATAAAGCAGGTAATCCGGATCCTGCCAGTTACCGTAGGTGGCATTGTCCCAGGCATTGGAAGGATCCATTACCCCTCCAGGCTGTTCGAGCGTGATCTGTGGGCAATTGCTGAAATCATCCCAGGTATGGGATGTTTCCATGCTGATGTAATATGCATTGTCGAGATCCCATTCCGTTTCACCCGATAATCCCAAGGGGTCGGGGTAGTAATCATTCTGATCAGTGTGAACATATAATTCCCCAACCGATCCCGCAATTCCTTGATTATGGAACCAAGTTGCAGGCACAAAAGGAGGTTGCGCGACAAGTGGTGGGAGAATTTCATTGAATTTTAGTGCATCGGTCAAATCTAAGTCTTCAACCACTATATGCCAACTCACCAGATTCCAGCCTTCGTGGAGGGTAATTGCTTGGGTGTAATTCGTCTGCGGTTGAGTATTGCTTTCCCGCAGGATCAGCATCCCCGGCCCCATCTCGCCGGGG
>JAHJDJ010000152.1 GCA_018812585.1 bacterium | reverse complement strand
ATAATTCAGTGTTCCCCGTCAGACCTTATTGGAAAGAAATGGTGTAAAAGCTAAGGTGTGATTTTAGTGTTGTTTTGACACGGAAAAAGTGTTAGTGTTAAGGGTGGCTGTAGAACCAGGCTTCCCCCATGGGGAAGCGGCAAAAGCAAAAGGAGTCACCCATGCCCCGTAAGAAACCGTCCTCATCCCCCCAAGCTGTCGTGCGCGACATCAGGCGGCAGACCCGCCGCAAGTTTTCATCAGAAGAGAAGATCCGTATCGTTCTGGAAGGCCTGCAAGGTGAAGCCAGCATCGCCGAGCTGTGCCGCCGGGAAGGAATACACCCCAATCACTATTACCGCTGGTCCAAGGACTTTCTGGAGGCCGGTAAAAAGCGTCTGAATGGCGATACGCTGCGGGGAGCCAATACCGAAGACGTCTCCGATCTGCGCCAGGAGAATGCCCAGTTGAAGGAGGTGGTCGATATGGCGCTGGAATACCCGGACAAATCGCCCCGGTAGTTAGCCTGGCATATCACCGATACCGAGCGTTATCACCGGTTTCTGAAGAACGTGGTCAATCGGGATAATTACTATTTTCCCTGGGATTTGGAACGGGAAATTGCTAAATTTGTAGAGCACAACAACCACGAAAGGTATCACGAATCACGGCAGAATCTGACGCCAGCCGACGTCTATTTTGGCAGGGGGAGGAAGATCCTGGATCAAAGGGAAATCATCAAGCGTAGAACCTTAAAGCAGAGAAAAGAGTATAATCTTAACTAACAGAAAGAGGCAGCATCTTTAACACTGGCAACACTCGAAACTCTCCCTTAACTTTTCAGCAAAACTGTCCGAAAGACTTTGACGACGTACAATTAATTATAGAAAAGCATTTGGACTTGAACTCGGTTTATTAATCAATTTTGGCGAGAAAAGCCAGAATTTCAAACGATACATCAAATCAGTGAAATCTGCGTAATCTGTGAAATTCGCGGTTCAGACAAAAAACCCCCTGAACCACTGACGCCCGCTAAAAAAAATGACAAAAGCTGACTCGAGCAGCGGATCAATCAGCGACATTCAGGGAATCTTGTCCGCCTCCGGCGGATCAGCGTAGTTCAAAGGTTCAGACAAATTGAACACCCCCATCAGGAGGTAACGCCTGACGGCACCGCGAATTAATCGTTGGAGGAAGAAAATGTCTGAGTTTTTCCAGGAGATTGTCAACGTCGTTGCTCCTGTATTTTATTTCGTAGTATTAATGGCTGTAGGTGTTGGTATTCTCCTTATTGGGCGGGGAAGTGTTTATAGCAAAATAGTTAGAACGAAATCCGAAGAACGGATGAATCTAATAACAAATGTAGTAACAGGTTTAGGTGTAATTGCCTTGGCCATATTTTTTTTATCTCGGTTGTTTAAGTGAAAATCATTAACTCGGCTGTCCGAAATGGTCGGTGGCAGCAAATTCCAAAATCCTTGAAATCTGCGTAATCTGCGTAATCTGCGGTTTTGACAAAAACAACCCATCAGGAGGTAACTCCTGACGGAGCAGGGAAAGGAGTATGCTTATGAATCCAACAATAGTCACGTTTAGTCGCGGGAACCAATTAGCTAAAGACATTGAAAGCTCAGTCTTGGAGATGCGAAATGAGCTCGAAGCCGCGAATATTAAGTTATTGACACGACTCCAAGAATCAATTCCAACAGTTTCTGAGGTAGTAATTTCAATCTCTACAGGTGTTGCTGCTTGTTTTATAGTGGAAATTATTAAAAAGATTAACAATAAATTAACTGAATATAGAGCTGGGGGGAAAGACGATAATGTTCAAATTTTAATTGTTCACTTGGACACAAATAACTCATTTATAATTCCTGATGAAGAGGACACATGTATTGAATATTATATTAAATTGGAGAATAAAGAATTGGATGATTCAAAATCGAGCCGCATCCAGTTAGATAATGATAATTTAGTGAATCCCCCCCCAAAAAAGTATGGTTTCAGCTCTCAAATATTTCCAAACTGGATTACTGCCATTGCTGTATCCATTACAGCAGTTATATCAATCTTAGTAATTTATAAGAGCTGTGAAACTGAAAACAAAACTTCTGCATATGAATTCAGACCTAAATTAAGGCTTCTAAAACCGATAAACGTAAATGACTTTTTATTCGTTTTGGATACGCTTGCACTAGAAGATGACACATTAAATATATTAGTACGCCCTGTAAAATTTGGTCTTAATTTGAAGGCAATCAATGTCGACTCAGAACAGGCCAATTTTCTTGGCATGATAACAGCAGATACACTTAAAGGAACTAAAAATTGGCTTCGTCAGATATTTTTTGATGAAGTATTTAGGGAGAAAATTAAATCAAAAAGCGAACATTTCGAGGAATTCTTCAGATTCCACACCATTCTTCCAAGTGATACCCTTCCCGTAGATCTTTCAAAAGAAATATACTTTCTTGGTGAGAATCCAGTTTTTTGTATACATCTACTTCTACTGTATGAGAATGATTTTGGACATATCTATGATACATATGCTTTAATCGCGTTAAAACCCAAATCTATTCCAATAGGACCTTCTGGCGAAGGATTCGGTAAAATATCTATTAAAGATATCAATTTCGATCTTCGTCAGGACTGGCAAGTGTACTACCGCAAATCTGAACTAAAGCAGATAAGAGAGTTTATTGAAGGGGATAGACTGAACTAAATAAAAAACCTGGAATTCACCTTGAACCCATAACCCGACTATAAAATCGCAAGAAGCACCGGATTTAAATCCGTGCAATCCGCGTAATCCGTGGTTGAGATAAATAACAAATCCAAATAGATGAAATGAACCCACAAAACTTGACCATAAAATCGCAGGAAGCCTTTCAGAAGGCGGATCGAGATGCGTCCGAACGCGGGCATCAGGCGATTGAGCCGGAACACCTGCTGAAAGCCTTCCTGGCTGACGATGAAAATCCGGTACGCGAAGTCCTGCAGAAGCTGGACGTCAACCTCAAGAACCTGGACGGCGCGCTGGAAACCGAACTGAAAAGGTTCCCAAAAGTCAGCGGCGCGGCCGCCCAGCAGCGCTATTTCGGCAAGGACATGACGCCCATCGTCACGCAAGCTGAAAAGGAAGCCGGCGCCCTGGGCGATGAGTTCATCTCACCCGAACATTTCCTGCTGGCTATGGTCGAGCTGAAAGATACGCCCATCGCCAAGCTGCTGAAGAAGATCGGCATCAAGCGTGATGATTTGCTGAAAGCGCTGAAGGATGTGCGCGGTAATACCCGCGTCACCGATCAGGCTCCGGAAGCGAAATACAAAGCTCTGGAACGCTACACGCGGGATCTCACCGCCTTGGCCCGTCAGGGCAAGCTGGACCCGGTCATCGGGCGTGATGAAGAGATCCGGCGGGTGCTGCAGGTGCTGGCACGACGCACCAAGAACAATCCCGTCTTAATCGGCGATCCCGGAGTGGGGAAGACCGCCATCGCAGAAGGGTTAGCGCACCGCATCGCTTCGGGTGACGTGCCTGAAGGATTGAAGAACAAGCGCGTTCTGGCCTTAGATATGGGGGCGCTGGTCGCCGGAGCGAAATACCGCGGGGAATTCGAGGATCGGTTGAAAGCAGTCTTGAAAGAAATACAGGCTGCAGAAGGCGAAATTATCCTCTTCATCGACGAATTGCACACCATCGTCGGAGCGGGCGCGGCGGAAGGATCGCTGGATGCGTCGAACATGCTGAAACCTGCGCTGGCCCGCGGCGATCTGCGCGCCATCGGCGCCACGACGCTGGACGAATACCGCAAGCGTATCGAAAAAGATAAAGCCCTGGAACGCCGCTTCCAGCCGGTGATCATCAGCGAACCGTCGGTCGAAGAGACGATCTCTATTTTGCGCGGCCTGCAGGAAAAGTACGAGGCTCATCACAAGGTGCGCATTACCGATGCGGCGTTGGTCGCAGCAGCCCTTTTATCACACCGCTACATTTCCGATCGCTTCATGCCGGATAAAGCCATCGATCTGGTTGATGAGGCGGCCTCCAAGCTGCGCATCGAGATCGATTCCATGCCGGAAGAGCTGGAGTTGATCACGCGCAAGATCATGCAACTGGAGATCGAAAAGCAGGGCTTGAAGCGTGAAAAGGACGACGCTTCCAAGAAGCGGCTGGAGGGGGTCGAGGAAGAGCTGGAACTACTTAAGAAGGACGAGAAATCCCTGCGAGTTCGCTGGATGCGGGAAAAGGAGATCTTGAACGAGATCGGCCGCATCAAAGAGCGCATCGATCAGGTCAAGCAGGATGAAGCCGCCGCCGAGCGCGAAGGGAATTTCCAGAAAGTCAGCGAGATTCGCTATGGCGTACTGCGTGAACTGGATGAGAAGTTGAACAACTTCAAGAGCCAGCTTGAACAGTACGAAGGCGACCGCAAACTGCTGCGCGAAGAGGTCACCGACGAAGACATCGCTGATATCGTTTCGCGCTGGACGCGCATCCCGGTTTCCAAGCTGTTGGAATCCGAAAAACAGAAGCTGCTGCAGATGGAAGAGAACCTGCACAGCCGCGTGATTGGTCAGGATGAGGCGGTGGAAGCGGTTTCTGACGCCATTCGCCGGGCCAGAGCGGGTTTGCAGGAGGAGAACCGGCCGCTGGGGTCGTTCATTTTCCTGGGCTCGACAGGCGTAGGGAAGACTGAGCTGGCGCGCGCGCTGGCTGAATTCCTCTTCGACGATGAATCGGCTCTGGTGCGGCTGGATATGTCGGAATACCAGGAACGCCATACCGTCAGCCGCTTGATCGGCGCACCGCCGGGGTATGTGGGTTACGAAGAGGGCGGTCAATTGACCGAAGCGGTTCGTCGCAGACCTTATTCCGTGGTACTGCTGGATGAAATCGAGAAAGCTCACCCGGAGGTATTCAATGTTCTGCTGGCTGTGTTGGATGAAGGCCGTTTGACCGATAACCAAGGGCGCACGGTCAATTTCAAGAATAGTATTGTCATCATGACCTCGAACCTGGGATCGGAATTGCTCAGAGAACGGTTGGAAGCAGGCCGCTGGGATACAGAAGAAGATCAGGCAGAGGTTCGCACTAAGATTCTGGGCATGCTGCGCCAAACCATGCGCCCGGAATTCTTGAACCGTATCGACGAGATCGTGGTCTTCCATCCGCTGAAGAAGGAGCATCTGCGCGCCATTCTGCATCTGCAGTTGAAGCAGTTGATGACCCGTCTTGAACGGCAGAATGTCGCGGTTGAGTTGACGCCTGCTGCAGAAGAATACCTGATCGAGGTCGGTACCGACCCGCTGTTCGGAGCGCGTCCCTTAAAACGCGCACTGCAACGCGAACTGATCAATCCCTTGGCCAAGGAACTGCTCTCCGGGCAGTTCGCTCCCGGCGATACGACGAAGGTGGATTACGCAGATGGGAAGGTGAGGTTCGAGAAGGTGGCTACCAAAACTGAATAGCTGAATATCTACAGTCGAACGGCACTTAGATCATAAACATAAAAAGCCCCACATCCTCTCGGACGCGGGGCTTTTTTGCTATAACATTTTCCCAGCAGCGCTATGCTCTCGCCCCCTGCATCACTTGCGAAAGCGCCTCCCATCGTTTCTGCATGATACTGTTTTTGCACGCCTCCACCAATTCAGGCACCGGATGCCTTTCTAAGAGGCTTTTAGCATCGACCGCTTTCGGAATCTGCACCTGGCAGCGGTACCCGTTGGCCGGGTGATTGTTGATGAAGGCCACCACGTTGATGACCCGGTCGTCATACAGAACTCGGATTTCATAATCATGGTCGTCATACTGCCACGGAATCGTACGGAAAAGGTGCATCATACCCCCTGGAATGACCCGCTTTGATGTATCTATAATCTGAATTCTTTCGGTTCGGCATCTTCAAAATTGCTCTTGCACTCCTGCAGTTCGCTCTCAATCGCAGTCCAGATTTTCTGCATCTGCTGGTCGTCCCACTGGTACATGCGCGGGTTAGACGTCTGAGAAAGACAGCGCAGACTATCCAGCACCCGCTGCACGCGCCGTTCGGCAATCCGCTTGAATCTCAGCTCTTTGGTTTCGCCCTTCATACTGTGCGCTCACATTAAATTGGAAATAATGTATGAATAATATAAAATATATGCAAGCAATATTTTACAAATAATCAGTATTTTCTCTCATAGGCGATTTCTAAGGAACCCAAAACCAAAGAAATGGATTTTATCATTCCGATGTGTAATTCATTATTTTTTTATTTGACTTTTAGAAATAACGTTATTACATTCGATATAATGGGCATCTGCCCTGCTTACTCTGCTTGTATTATGAGTTTGCCAGTGGAAAGGGTCGACCTGCGGAAAGAGGGTATAGGTCACCTTGCCAGATTGGATCACGAACTGACATTAGAAAGGCATGATTGAACCTACCCCTGTACTGGAGGCTGGTTTAGTCGTGTTTTTTGCTTTTATAGTTCAAATACACTAATGATTGAAAGGGGATATCATGAAGAAATGGCTATTGTTTTTTCTGATTGCATTTATGCTGCCCACACTGTTATTCGCTCAAGCGGTACCTGACATCATCTGGACCCAGACGTTTGGTGGTCCCGAAAATGATGGCTGCACCTCTCTGGAGACGATAGTGGCTACGGCTGATGGCGGCTATGTGATCGGTGGGTGGACGCGTTCCTTCGGGACTGAGTACGAAGATGCCTACCTGATCAAGGCAGATGAAAGTGGAAATTTGGTTTGGTCGTGTACAGAAGGCGGCAATTTCTATGATCGCTACAACGCAGTTGATGAGACCTCAGATGGCGGCTTAATCCTGGCTGGATTTACGACCTCTTATGGCTCCGGAGGGGAAGACTTCTTCCTGGTGCACACCGACAACCTGGGCTCTACGCTATGGGAAAGGACCTACGGTGGCAGCGGTAACGAACAATGTTATACAGTCATGCAAACACTGGATGGAGGTTACATCTTAGGAGGATCAACGACTTCGTATGGCGCTGGTGGATATGACATGTACCTGATTAAAACCGATGCCGCCGGTGACGTGGTCTGGACTCAAACCTACGGTGGCACCAGTACCGACGTCTGCTACAGTCTGGATCAGACCATTGACGGCGGATATATTCTGGGAGGTTATACCACCTCGTTCGGCGCCGGCTGGACTGACATGTATGTTCTTAAAATAGACGCCCTGGGAGCGGTTGAATGGGAACGGACTTACGGCGGCGTTTCATCAGAACATTGCTATACTGTCAAAGAAGTCTGGATGGATTACGGTTACATACTGGGCGGTGAGACCATGTCCTACGGCGTGGGTATCAACGACTTTTACGTCATCCGCACGGATGCCTTGGGTGATACCGCCTGGGCACGCACGTTTGGCGGACCCTTCAATGACATCTGCCGCTCGGT
>JAHJDJ010000151.1 GCA_018812585.1 bacterium | reverse complement strand
TAATGCTCTTATTCGCGGCTGACTGGATTGTAGCTCTGGTCTACAGGGGTATTTTTCCCGATGCTGCAAATGTTTTGCGTATCTTTATTCTGGCCAGTTTCTTTGAACCGCTCTATATGGTATCCGAAAATGTTCTGTACGGCATCGGCAAACCCAAGGCGATCTTGATTGCCATGTGGAGTTCGATTCCCATATTTTTACTGCTCGCCTGGCTGTTAATGCCCCGTTTAGGCGCCCTGGGCGGAGCATTGTCTGTGGCGGGCACTCTGGTATCTCTTGCCAGTATGACTATGTATTTCATTCATAAAGAGATTCGAGTGACACCGCTTAGTATTGTACAAAGATTGGTGACTGTCATCCCGCAACTTTGGGCGCGGCGCAGATGATCGATCAGGCGATACGCTTTGGAGCGATCTTAAACCAGCCGGAATTCTACACTGGAGGCAATCTGTTAGAGGTTGGCTCTGGGGCGGTGGGGATCACCTCTTTGATTGACGATCGGGTCATCTGTGCTGACATCGAATTTGAACAGATATCTAACGCCGCACAGCAGCGCATGAAAGCCTCTGCAACTGAGCTGCCGTGGAAGGATGGATGTTTTACCCGCGTCGTATCATCCGATATGCTGGAGCACATCCCTCTCGATGATCGTCAGCGCGCCATAACAGAGATGGTCAGAGTGACGGGACGAACGCTTTTCCTGGCGTGTCCCTGCGGTGACGCGGCAAGACGGGTCGATCACCTGATCGCGGATCTCTATCGCATGTTCAAAGTCCCTGTGCCAATCTGGCTGCGGGAACATATAGAACGGGGAATTCCAGATATCGGATTCATTCGAACGGCGATACAGGCTACAGGAAAATCCTATCGAGAAGCATCCGGTGAGAGCGTCGTCACCCATTTTTTCGTCAGCCTGCTGATCGCCTTGCGCAGCATGAATCAGGTCTGGAAGTCACTGCTTTCGGGTCGACCGGGAGGGGCTCGGGAATTGGCGAAGATGTCTTCCTTCCCGGAATTCCTGCCCTATAGAAAACTGTGGGTCATCGACTGCCGGTAAGCAGAGAGCTAAAATCGAGGATCATCTTGGCGAAGAAAAAGAAAGAGTCCAAAGTCAGACTGGAACAAAAGAATCAGCCACCTAAGAAATCGTGGTTGGATGAGGATGCTTTTCCCGCGTGGGGGCAGGCAGTCCTCGCTGGTGTGTTGATCCTGCTCGCTATTTACGCGCTTTTCCCTCAGCAGGTTTTCAAAGATTACGACTTTCTCTTAGGCGGTGATAATTTAGCCGCCGCGCCGATTGCCGCCATGGGACAAGGATTCCTTGATGAAGGTGAAGTCCCCCATTGGTGCCCCTATATTTTCGGTGGTATGCCGATGGTTGGCAGCCTGATGTTTGCCAATCACTACTATTTTGTGTTTAGAGAGCCATTTAAAACTCTCATTAGCATACCTTTTTTCGGCAGCGATTTCAGTTGGCTTTTCTTCCACCATCTTCTGATCGGTGGTCTGGGCATATTCTTTCTCCTGCGGCGCTTTAGAGTACACTGGATTCTGGCGCTGATCTGTGGCCTTTTGTACGCATTCAATCCAGCGATGATTGTCTATGATGATGTTGGCCACGGATCGAAAGTCATGACTCTGATGTATCTCCCATGGATTCTGTGGGCTATTCAAGGACTCTTCCGGAGGCCCAGTATCGGCTGGACTGCTGGCGTGGCGCTGGTCTTCGGTCTGCAATTATCTGCTCTCCACGTCCAGATAGCCTATTACGGCGCCATGATGATGGGATTATATGTCGTTTACCGGTTCATTACTGATGGTAAATCGGGTCTGAACACTAATCTGAAGGCGCTGGGTTTTCTGGTCATCGCGGGCGTGATCGCCTTCGGCATCTCTTCCCCGCTTTACCTGCAGGTGCTGGAATACAGCGAATTCTCTCAGCGCGGCGGCACTGCCAGTAGTGGACTGACTTGGGACTATGCAACGGCCTGGTCTTTTCACCCTTTGGAATCGTTGACCTATGTCATTCCTTCCTTCTACGGGTTTGGTGGTCAGTCCTATTGGGGACACATGCCCTTTACCGATATGCCCCTTTACTGGGGTGGAGTGGCGCTGTTGTTCGCTCCTTTAGCAGTCATCCTGCGCCGGGATAAATTCACCATCTTCTTAGTCGTTTTAGCGGCCGCGGCCTGGATCGTGTCGTTCGGAAAGTTTCTGCCGGTACTGTATTGGCCTCTCTATGAACTGCTCCCCTATTTCAATAAATTCCGCGTGCCGTCGCTAATTCAGGGATTGGTGCTGCTCTCAGCGATTCTCCTGGCGGGACGGGGATTGCAGGCTGTTTGGGAAAAGGCCAAATCTAATGACGAGAACCGCTTACTTATTGGAAAAAGAATCCTGATAGCAGGCGCGATTGTTGCGGGTTTCTGTCTTCTGTTTGTGGTATTTCAAGGCGCTCTTAAAGAGACGTTTTTCAGCGCTATGGCAGCCTCAAGGCCGCGCATGCAGCCCGACCTGATGCAGGAGGCGTACTCCGGTCTGCTTGGTGATGTGGGGAAATTTATGCTGCTGACGGTTGTTCTCTACGGTTCAGCAGCAGCAGTATTGCTGCGGAAAGCTCCCCTGGCGCTGCTAGCCGCGGTGGTCGCTTTTGCTGCCGTTATAGAATTGTACCAGATGGATAAAATGGTCCTGCATCCCACACCACCCCAATATATGGGACAGTATCTGGCTGCGGATGATGTGGTGATGTATCTGCAGAAAGATCCATCACCTAACCGTATACTCCCTCTGACGCAGAACCGTAATCCTGACTGGTACATGAATCACCGGTTGGAATCGATTGACGGTTATTCTGCTTCCAAGCCGCGGCTCTATCAGGACGCCATCGATTCTTTATCGCTGAATAACCCGAAACTGCTGCGCATGATGAATACCCGCTATTTCATCAGCGACAGGCCGATCTCGCATCAGGATCTGGAAGAGGTCTTCGTGGGTCAGAAGGAGCGAGTTTACAGGTACAATAAGGAACTGCCGCGGGCATTTCTGGTTTCTCAGTTTGAGCTGATTAAAGAACCCCACGAAGCCTTCCGATACTACAGACAGCCGGATTTCGATTTCGGCAAAATTGCCGTATTGCAAGAATCGCCGGCAGAACCTTTGCAGCCGGACGCTAAGGGCGCTGTCAGATGGCTTTCCCGCTCACCGGATCATCTGGAACTGGAAGTGGAGACCGATGGTAGGCAGTTACTGGTATTATCAGAGGTCTATTATCCATCCGGCTGGAAAGCGACCCTGGACGGGAAACCTGCTGACATTCTTCGCACTAACTATATGTTCAGGAGCGTCGAAATTCCGGCGGGGAAACATATTGTCCGTATGGATTTCAAACCGCTCAGCGCCGGACAGGGGTCGATCTTCAGTCTGATATCCTGGCTGCTGGTCCTGGCCGGATTGGCAGTAACAACCTTCATGCGCAGAAAGACCGGGAAGGCTTAAGGCAGGCAGCATGGAATATGACCGCGTGAAAGACCGGTTGCAGACGATTATCGGGGACAGCCCTCTTCTGCGAAGTTGGCTCTTTGCCGCACTGGATCGCCTTTTTCTGCGTTCCAGATACGTCGCTCGAGAAATAGGCCGGTTGAAAAGCGAGGGCTTCAACCCGGAATACATCCTCGATGCGGGATCCGGCTTCGGGCAATATACCGTGCGGTTGGCCAAATCATTTCCTGACGCAACGGTCATCGGTCTGGACGTCATGGCAGACAGGATCGCCTCAGGTAATCGTTTTGCGGCCAGAGCCAACCTGAAGAATCTCAAATTTGAGACTGGAGATTTGACCCGGTTAGAGTATAACGGGCAATTCGATTTGATCGTCTCAGTCGACGTCATGGAACACATCGAAGAAGATCAGTTGGCGCTGCAGAACATCGCCAGAGCCTTGAAACCGGGCGGTCTGTTTATCATGACCACACCCTGGTGGGATGGTGGTGAGACGCCTCTGGCAAAGATTTTCATCGATGAGCACGTCCGTCCCGGATATACAGAGGCAGAAACTTACGATAAATTCACAGCAGCCGGTATGACCGTCAAGCGGTTTGAAATCACTTACGGCAAATGGGGCAGCGCCGCCTGGAAACTGCTGCAGAAGTGGCCTATGTCATGTCTGAAGGGGCGTTTCTGGATGATGCCGGTCGTGTTCCTGTATTTCATCATCGCTTATCCTATCGCCTGGATTTGCATGCAGATGGATCTGCATGCAGACAATATCCAGGGCGGCGGCATCTTAGCCATCGCACATCGAGACAGCCAAGGGACTGAATCATGACGAATATCGAAGCCGACAGCAGGTTCTGGTACGGGATCGCTAAAACCGCATCTCACGATATGGGGACGCCCTTATCATCAATTATGGGATGGTTACAACTGATCCCCTCGATGCCGGATTCCCAGATCCCCTTCGATGAGATATTTTACAGTGTGGAACGGATGACGACCATCTCCAACCGCCTGGAGCTGCTGGCGCCGCCCACCCGTAAACAAAAAGTTGATCTCTTTCCGATCGCGGAAGCCATTGTAATTTACTTCGAAAAACGTATTGGAAAAGATCAAAACCGCATTAAATTCCATGTCGCCATGGCCCCGGACGACAACTTAATGGGTCAGCCGGAACTGATTCACTGGGCCATCGAGCATCTGGTTAAGAATGCCGTGGATGCTCTGGTTGATATGAAGGGTGAAATCCGACTTGAGTACACTCAGGATGAGCGCGACTCGTTAGTGCGCGTATTGGATTCTGGCATAGGAATCACGGACATCGATCCCCAAAAACTGTTCGAACCGGGCTATACTACGAAGAAAAAAGGGCGCGGTATTGGTCTGCCGCTGGTAAAACATATTGTGGAAACTTTGCATCAGGGAGCGGTGCAAATACAGAAGGCTGATCCTCCTTTTAATACGCTTGTTGAATTGAGAATTCCCCAATCACAATTGTAACCAACTATGAATTTACAACTTCCGGAATTCGGTAACAAGTTCGGGGATGCTGCGATGGCGGCATTAATTTTCGCAGCCCTGACCTTCATTGTCTACTGGATAGCGCGCTGGATGATGAAGAGGCTGTTGAAAAGCTTCGCGGTACGCACCACGACAACGCTGGATGACAACCTGATTAAGACCAGCACCCGACCTTTGGGAAAGCTTATCCTCTTTGTCGGTTTAGGTTATGTCGTTGACTCCTTCGCTGAATTCATACCCACGGCCATTGATCGTCATATTGACGGTATTATCTATGTTATCGTGGTCTTCTTCATCTCCGTCTGGCTGATGAAACTGGTGGAGGCCTTTTTGGGTTGGTATGCACAGACGATAGCCAGCCGCACTCAATCGACCGCGGATGATGAATTCATCCCTCTGTTCGTGCGTATCTCCAAGATCGTCATCGGTGTGATTGCAATTATCATCATTCTAAAGCATTTCAATCATGATGTGCAATCTCTGGTTGTCTCGCTGGGTGTCGGGTCATTGGCAATCGCGCTGGCGGCACAAGAGACCTTATCGAATATGATCGCCGGTTTTGTGATTATGACAGACCGCCCTTTTCGCATCGGCGATAGATTGGAATTATCTGATGGAAAGGTCGGAGACGTCTATCAGGTTGGATTGCGTTCCACCAAACTGATGACCTTTGACAATACATTGCTCATCGTCCCCAATTCTGAAATCGTCAAAGAACGCGTCATCAATCGCTCCTATCCTGATCCGATCATCCGTGTGCGGATTGAAGTCGGTGTGGCTTATAGCAGCGACGTCGATCATGTGAAACGAGTTCTGGTCGATATCTTTAAGGAACACAGCGAGATATTGGATAAACCAGAACCCCAATCATTTTTCATGAATTTCGGGGATTCAGCGCTGGAATTCATGGTGCATGGCAGCGTCGAATCCTGGAAAAGACAGATTTTCATCGCGGATGAAATGCGCTGCGAAATTCATCGACGATTTAGACGAGAAGGCATTGAGATTCCCTTCCCGCAACGCGATCTCTGGGTGCGATCCATGCCACAGTCGCAGGAAACTGACGATGCACCCAACGAAAAAGATTAACCTCGACGTATAATGTTGGTAAGTTATAATAAGCTATGTTCAGTTCGACCTTAATATATGGCGTCACCTACCACGGCAGTGTTCCAGAACCCTTGAACGGCCTGGATAACGTTTATGGGAAGCATATCAGCGCCGACCGTCTGCGTTCACATCTGACCTGGCTGAAGGAACGCTATCCTATCGTCAGTTTGATCGATAGTTTAAGGAAAGTTCGTCAGGGGAGGCGTCCCCCCAGACAAGCCGTCTTTATTGTCTTCCACGACGGTTACCGGGACAACTACGACGTGGCCTACCCGATCCTGAAGGAGATGGGGCTGCCGGCGTCCTTTTTCCTGACGACAGCCTTTATCGGCACGGGAAAACGATTCTGGGTTGACCTGCTTGACGCGGCGGTAAAGTACAGCCCCAGGGACCGGATCGAAGTAGAAACCCGTACCAGCCAGGAGACGCTGAGATTAGACAGCATGCCCGCGCGTTACGATGCAGGGGTAAAGCTGCGCAATACCTTGAAACCCCTGGCTGACAGTATTTTTCAAGATCGCTTTGACCGACTCATAGCGGCGCTTGGATTTGACTTCCCTGATCAAATACCCAAGTTAGGCGACCATGAAAACTGTCTCGATTGGGATATGGTGCGCGAGATGTCTGCCGGTGGCATGGAATTCGGATCTCACACTCACGGGCATATTATCTGCGCCCGGCAGGATGAAGCTACTACTCGGCAAGAGATGACTGTTTCTAAAGAAATAATCGAGCGGGAGACAGGTAAGCCCTGCGAAATATTCTGCTATCCGAATGGCTACTATCCTCAGGATGGGAACGAACAAACAGACCGATTGGCCAAGGACGTCGGTTATGATTACGTACTTTATATGGTGGGGCCTTATAACCTGATCAATTGTAATTCCTTCAAGATCACCGGCCTGGCAATGGGTGATGGAGATGGGATCGACGTGCTGGAACGGACCTTATCTCTGCGGCGCTATTTAAGCCGTCGGTTAAAAGGATCTAATATCTGGCCCTGGTCAAAGGACAGCTTAACCTGATAGCAAATCGATGATCATTAGTTTCAGAGACAAAATCCCGATGATCGGGAAAGACGTTTTTATCGCGGATAGCGCTCACATTATCGGCGACGTCACCATCGGCGACCGTTCCTCAATCTGGTACAATGCCGTATTGCGCGGCGATCTCATGCCCATCACTATTGGCACAGAAACCAATATCCAGGATGGAGCGGTTCTGCATATCACCTCTGATCAATGGCCTTGCATCGTAGGGAATCGGGTAACGGTGGGGCATGCGGCGGTTGTTCACGCCTGTACGGTTGAAGATGACTGTCTTATCGGGATGGGCGCAATTATTCTGGATGGGGCGATTATTGAAAAAAAATGCATGATCGCCGCTGGCGCCGTGGTCCGTCCGGGCGTCAGAATTCCTTCCGGTGTGTTGGCAGCAGGAACGCCGGCACAGATTAAACGCAACTTGACCCCCGAAGAGTTAGAGTTCCTCTCCCACGCCGCAGATGAATACCTTATGCTGGCCAGGGAATTTCCCTTGCATGCCAAAATAGTTAGATAAAGGATTCAGTATGATCGTTAAAGATAAAGCCATTTCCATCACCGAACCAGTATCAGGTGAGGGGATCAACAAGGTCAAAATGGCCGTCTTGATCGGAGAGAACGAAGGCGCGCCGAATTTCTACATGCGGAAGTTTGAGCTGGAAGCAGGCGGACATACTCCCTATCATACGCACGATTGGGAGCATGTTGTCTATATTCTCGAGGGTTCGGGCGTGCTAAAGGGGAAAGACGGCGGCCGCAGGTTGGAGGCAGGTTCTGCTGTCCTGGTTGCTCCTAACGAAGAGCATCAATTCCGTGCTGACGATGGCACGCCGTTATCGTTCCTCTGCTCTATTCCGAAGCCTTAGAGGATACGCTTTGCAGGTAACGGATAGCGCCCCATTCGGGTGATTCCGCAGGTTCAACAAATCTTACCGACAAATTACGGGCGCTCAGGTCACGCTGCAGCGCCTTTTGCATTTCCTGCCCGGATGAGTTCCATAAACCTCCCCAGAGCGCCACTGCAGGCTCTGTGAGGTTCAATTTCATCGCTGTCGCTAATACCAAGCCAGCTAAATGTGACGCCGCGCGGTCGATATAGTCACGTATGACGGATTCTGTCGCGGAGTGGGAAAGCAGCACAGCCGCAAGAGAGGCAATTTCATCGGGTGTCAGTTTGCTTTCATGAATCAATGGAATGATCTCCCGGACATCCTGTAAATTGAAATGCTTATTGATCATATCCGGCAGAGTACTCGATGAACCGCGTCCATCCACCTCCCACAGCGCTTTGCGGATAGCTGATACGCTGATCCAGTAACCACTCCCTTCATCGCCCACAACCCGCCCGAATCCGCCCGCTCTGGCAGTTTCCCCCTGCTCGTCCAATCCCAGACAGATGCTGCCGGTGCCAGCAATCAACAAAAGACCCGGCTTTCCCTGAAAAGCCCCCCAAAGCGCTGCCAGAGCGTCACTGATCACGTGGACGTTCTCTATTCCGGCTGCCTGTTTTATCGCCGCGCTGGTTTTCAGTCGAACCGTCTCGTTTCCCGTCCCTGCCAGACCGGCACAGAGCCCCTTCACGTCACCCACTTGATAATCAGCCAACAACTTTTGAATAAGCGATGCAATGCGGGAATTGAATTCCACACCATCCAGACTTAAGGGATTCAATCCTGGACCATGCTCCGTGCTGACAAGTTCGCTGCTGGCATCGACCAGAATAGCGGTTGAGCGGCTGGCTCCCCCGTCAATCCCTATTAAATAGCTGTTCATCAGGATTCTCTTGCGGCATTTAACTTTCTACGCCGTTCCAAAGCACGCTGACGCGCCAGAGTTTTATTTTTAATCTTCATCTCATGAGGCCGCAACACATCCGAATTCCCGCCATGCCTCCGATAGCGATAGAGAACTTCGTGCACACGGCCAACCTCGTATCGTTCACCCACACGCAGAACGAGATCGTAATCTTCACCGTAATGCCCGAAATCTGGTTCATTAAATCCGCCGAATTCATCGATGGCCGCTTTGCGCCAGCAGCGCACCGCGCCCGCGCCATCGACGCGCAGGATATTATTGCGGTTATATTCCAGATGCTTGATGATGCCGAAGTCATCCAGAGTTTTTCCGGATTCGTCCATTAATTCATAATAGGAAATAGCCAGTCCCCAATCAAGGTTTTCATCTAAGCTCTGCACCATGCTGGCCAGAGTGTCATCAGTGTATTCATCATCGCTGTCCAATTGACAGATGTATTCGCCTCGGGCGGCCTTCACACCGGTATTTAAAGCCCTGGCGATGATGTTCGTCTCTAAATGAATCACACGCACACGCTTATCTTTTCCAGCCAGTTCCTGCGCCACAGTGAAAGTATCATCGGTAGAGGCATTGTCGATAATAACGATCTCAAAATCCTGGAATTTACCGCGCTGCACGCTTTGAACTGCCAGTGGAATAAAATTCGCCCGATTATGAACCGGAATAACGACGCTCACTCGAGGGCTGGTTCGAGCAGGCTCAACGAAAACTTTCCCAGAAGCTTGCTCCAGAAAAGCGCCGCGATCCTGTAATGCACCGTAGAAAATCTCCTCGATCTCTTGCTCTTCAGCCGGATCCATAAACAGATATGAAAATCCACCCAGCTTGCCTCTTCCGGGGAAAAACAGGGCCGCGGCTTCCGGCATGGTCTCCGGTGACTGATATGGATTCGTGCAAAATGGTGTTGAAATCTGCATTCCAGGACGATCCAGGGTTAGCTTCAGACGCAGATAGTATTCTGGCCGAAAGCGGATTGTGGGATCACACCCCCCTATTCGTTTTAAGGCTTCAGTCCGGTAAAACTCCAGCGGCCCCCAATCTTCTCGCTCAGTAATGTCGTCAGGGCAGGGATTCGACGCCACCAGAATCGGTTCGCCGGATTCATCTATCTGGTAATAGTCTCCGTAAAAATAATCGACCTTGGCGATAGCTTCACCACGTTTGATAATTGTGTCGATAAAACTATCCATGACTGCTATGCCGGGATTCAAGACAACCACAAATTCACCTTGCACAACTGGTAACGCCGCGTTGAGCAGAGCTGTTAGATTCTCCGTCTGCGCCGCCGGCAGTATAGTATGATATGAAAACTTGAACTCTGGCGAGACAGAGTCAGCGGTAATCACCTGTATGCTCTGCTCAAAGGGGAACAAAGAATTCAACGATTTTTGCAGATCTTTTTCGCTTCCCAGTGGTGGAATGATAAAGGTTAAGCGCGGATTATCCATAGACGGCTCATCGTGTAATGCAGGTTTTACTTGATTTTATGCTTGTAAATCACTATTATGGTAAAATCAGGATAAATGTAAGCTTCAAATGCGGCGGATCAAAATACTCCTTTGGCAAATTTGTGTGCTATCAGTCATCGTGGCAAATCCACTTAATGCAGTAATTGCCGCGGCGAATGATTGCCAGCCGCGATGCTCTATGCCTGATTCAGCGGAAGTTTTACTGGATCGGCCCAAGATCGTTCTGGCCCTTTCAGGAGGTGGAAGCCGCGGGATAGCCCATATTGGCGTACTGCAAGCGCTCATCGAATCAGGTATTCCTATCGATGGTATCGCAGGAACCAGCGTCGGCGCAGTCATCGGAGGAATGTATGCCGCCGGATATACAATTCCAGAACTGAGACAATTTGCCAAATCTCTGGATTTGGGGGAAATATTCTTAGATACTCCATCACAGGAAAGCCTGCCCCTCTCGAGGAAAACAAATCAATCCATTGCCATTTTTGAGCTGCGCTTTAAGGGTGTTTTGCCTTACATTCCTGCGGCGTTTACTGCCGGTCAAAAGCTTTCTGCGTTTATTTCAGACGTCATGTACCGTGCGCCTTATCGCGGTGAACCGGACTTCAATCACCTGAAAATCCCCTTCGTGGCAGTGGCGACAGATTTGCAGAACGGTGAGCGAGTCATTTTCCGCCGAGGCGACATGGCAGAAGCGATTTTTGCCTCGCTGGCCGTTCCGCTGCTGGTAGCTCCAGTCAATAGTAATGGTCGGACTTTAATAGATGGCGGGGTTGCTGAAAATGTGCCGGTTCATGCTGCCCGTGAGCTGGGTGATTATGTCATCGCGGTTGACATCGCCATGCCCCCAACGATCGGCGATCCACCCTATGAACCGTGGGTTATTGTCAATCAGGTCACCGGGCTGCTGCAAAAAGAAAAAAATCAGATGCTGCTTGAAGCCGCTGATTTCGTACTGAAACCGCTGCCTGACAGCTTGAGTAATTTAGCCCTGCCTAACCCTCAGAACTATATCGATTTAGGTTACCAGGCAACCCTGGATGAAATCGACCGGATTAAATCTAGTTATGAAGCGTTCACGCAAGCCTGGTACGACGACACTGTTGAAGTTGCCGCCATCTCCTTCCAGGGCTATCAGGATTCCAGTAATAATATAAGGAATACACGAATAGTAGAGCTGTTATCCAGAGGAGAACCGGTTCGCCGCCAGGATATTGCTGATGAGATAAAGGCGCTTCAGGGGTTCTACAACAGCGCTCAATCCATTGGTTATTTAAGCCATGATACGCTCTTCTTTCAATGTCATTCGGATCAGCCCATCCATTCATTAAAAATAGCAGGGACGAGACAGTTAAAGGCAGATTCTCTGGTAATCCTGGTAAAAGGTGAAGCGACTTTGACACGGTCGAACCTGAATCTGGAACCAATATTACGAGCCTATCGCAGGATCGGTAATCCTTTAGCCAGAATCGATTCGGTGATTTTCCAAGATGATCTGGCGACGGTCTACATCAACGAGGGCCGGGTAAAAGCTGTCCAGGTGGTAGGGTTGGCTCAGGTCAGCCGAGGCCGCGTTCTGCGTGATTTTGACATCTCGATGAGTGAACCTCTGCAATTATACCAGGTGTACCAGGGGATGGATGAACTTTATGGCAGCGGCTTATTCGAATTAGTCCGCACAACGATTATGCAGGATACGTTGACTTTAAACGTACAGGAACATCCCACTCCGCGTCTGCGTATCGGCGCTGGGTTCGATCTGGAGCGCCATGGACGGGCGTTCACAGAACTATCCTATGAAGCCTTACCCTACGTCGGAGGCAGTGTGACCGGCTGGCTGAAATATGCCGAATTCGATGAACACTACGAAATCAACTACCGTAACCTGGCCCTATTCAGAACCTATCTGGAAGGATCTGCGGCGCTGTTTTCCACCAGAACTAATTATAACTACAGCAACATCAAAGGCGAAAAGTTAGACAGCTATTATTTTGTAAAGATCGGCGGATCAGCTTACCTGGGTCAGCAGTTCCGGACCTGGGGCAGGGTGATTGCGGGTGTGCAGCTATACCGGCTCCGCCATGTCATGCAGACCCAGGAAGATCAATTTGACATTCAGAAGTTTTACTTCCGCTCGGAATTCGATACCCATGACCGACTGGTCTTTCCCACCACCGGTCAATCTTATACTTTCCAGGTAGAATCTGCGACAGATAAACTGGGAGGCGGAGTTGCCTTCAGCAGAGCTTCATTAGATATGAAAAAGGTTATTCCGTTAACGCATCGGTTCACCATCACGGGTGAGTTCAACGGCGGCATCTGTGACCAGGCTGCGCCTTATCCTGAATGGTATCGAATCGGAGGGGAGGAGACTTTTTATGGTCTGCATTATAACGAAATAGCCGGTCGACAATTGGCAGCCTTCAGCCTGGAACTGCGCGAAGATCTGATCAGTCGATTTCTGGCTGACGCCTATATCTCGGTCAGGGGTGATTTCGCGGCAATCTGGGAGGATATAGAAGCGGAGGTGGAGACAGATAATATCAAGCGGGGTGTTGGAATAAGCCTGGCTCTGGACACCTTCTTAGGTCCTATGTCTTTGTCCTACGGGTATCTTCTGGAATATAAAAACCAACCAGACAGAAATGTATTCTACTTCAATCTGGGACACCATTTTTAGCCTTCCTGAAAATAGAGTACCCCCATAAACAGACAACAGTAGGCAATCTGAAGCAGAATGAATGCAACGGAACTGAAATCTGGCTTTCCGGTTTCGCGCTTCCTCCAGATCAACCAGATTGTTGACATAGGTAAAACAACAATACTGATGCCATGTGAAGGATTATATACATATAAAGCATAGTACAAAAGTAAACATCCTGTCAAGACGGGTGTGCTGTAAATAAGTAACCTCAGCTTTGTATCCTCAACCCTCCGCAGGTATATCACCGCGGCAATCGCCGCTGCGGCAGTGATAAAGGATATGATGACTCGCTCCTGCATTATATCTATTCCCTTTCTATAGCGCGCTAACATTTATCGCATTTATTTCTTGCATGTATAAGGGTAACCTGTTATATTTGTTGCATCATTTTAAGAATATTCAATCATTCAGAACCATTGGCTGACGGCGCATTGATCGGATGCGTCCATCAATTGTTACTATTATAATCAGCCATGAAGATTTGGGGGTCTTCAGAATCCCAGCGATGAGCTACTTAGATGAAATCAAGACCGGTACGTATCTGTGATATATCACGGGTGATTCGTATCTCCAGCGCCTCCCTGATTACTTTCCTGCAAGAACGTGGATTCCGAGTAAAGGGTGATTTTCGATCACCACTATCCTGTCGTATGCTGGAAACCATCCAGACCGGATATCAGGAAGGTCCTCCTTTCGCTGAACTGAATCCTTACTTTCCCAAGGCCGAACTGTGGGAGAACGAACACGCTGAGCTGGTCAGCGAATTACATACTCCCGAAAAGACCGTCACTACGCAGAATCTGGGGGAAAAGGCTGCCGTCAAAAGAAAACCTCGGCGTACTTCAAAATCAAAGGTGACGATCCGACACATAGCCACACCGATTATACAAACCGGCAAGATCAATCTGTCATTTCTCGATCTTGAACTAATACATCGATTGGTTGAACTGACGGTGCCGGAGAAATTAGAAGTCAAGAATTTCCTGCGGCGCAAATTAATCCTCAAGACAATTGCAAATTTAGAATAGATAAACAGGAGCAGATATGCCCGACCAAAGATCCAACATCAATATGGCTGTGCCACTGAAATATTGGCGCACCAAACGTGGTTATTCCCAAACGAAGCTGGCCGAGTTGTCCGATACCAGCGCATTGACGATCAGCCAGTTAGAATCCAGCAAACGTAAAGCGCGGGGAAAAACACTGGGCAAGATTTTAGACGGCTTGAAAGTCACCCGCAATGAATTCTTCGCCATGCGCGAAGCTACCGAAGGCGGCACGATCCCTCCGGAAAGTAGCAGCACAGCTCTGATGGATGCCGCCGGGGCTGAAATGCCTTCCCGGGAAGCCACTCATCTTCGACTCTCAAATCTGGATTTGGAACTGTTAAACAGAATTCTGAACCTGGACTTCGATAACAAATTGGAGACTCTACGCTTCCTCCAAAGTATCAGAGAACGTTAGACAATCATAAAGCCCGGTTCTGACCGGGTTTTTTTATGCCCTCTACTTCAGATACAGAACTTTCTTCAGATCCATTTCTACGTCAGACTGAACGGTTATGAAATAGAGACCAGATGATGCGTAGCCAGGTTTCCACGAATATCCTCGGATGCCCTCCCGCATAAAGCTATCAGCGATAAGAGCAACCTCACGTCCGTGTAAGTTGTAAATTGCGACGCGGGCCTGTGTTGATTTCCTTAGTTCAAAGCTGAACCGCACCTCCCCATTGAAGGGATTGGGAGACGCCTCGATTCGAAAACCGTGCGGTCGACCAGACAGAGGATCCTCTTGTAACTGTGGAACCGAAACCGTGGTATCAATCACTGCGGTGTAGGTATCCTGCTGTCCTTCCCGCGTGTCAGTCCAAACCGGATGTATGACGTTATTCATTACCGCCAGACCATTATACTCTCCGATTAATCCGGAATCCAGCGAATCCAGTCCGGGATTGGATGAAACTGTGGTGATACGTTCATTGGCTGACCAGGAAAGTCCAGCATCCGTCGAGGTGGTGTAATACAGATCCATGAAGAGATTCTGCGGCAGATCAATGCGCCGGTCGTAAAAGATCAGGTGCAGGACGCCGTTTTCATCGCAGACCAGCCAGGGATGAAACTGATCGGCGCCGTTGCCCGGAAGATCGTCGTTGATGCGCGTGGGCGTTGACCAGGTCGAACCACTGTCCGTCGACGTCGTGAAAAAGATGTCGGTATCACCGTACCACTGATCTGTGTAAGCGATATAGATCTGACCACGATGCGGGCCATTGGTGATATCGACGTCCATAGCAGGGAAAGCGAAGATCAGCAATTGCGGATTGATGCTTGCCGACGCGAACGCGGTGGGTTGTACAATGATATCTTCATGGCCAAACGTTACGCCGCCATCGAAGGAGCGGTTGAAGCGAATCTGATTATCGTAGTACTTGACCCATCCGATGTACAGTTCGCCATCAGGTCCAATCGCCGGGACTGGCCATTGTACCCCTGTATCATTCCCCACGCTGACAGGATCATCCCAGTTCACCCCGCCATCAGTAGATCGCACACACATAATATTAGTCTGATTGCCAAAACGCGCCCAGGCGACATAGACATTCCCATCGTATAAGCCTCCGCTTCGGTCGCACGCCATCAGCTCTTTATCCTCGAACAGATCGGGTGTTGTATTTGAGACCGCGGTATGCCAATCGCTCCAGGTGATCCCGCCATCCTCGGATGATGCCACCTGCAGGGCATCGGAAGGATTGGAATCATTAAAGGACAGTACAACAGTATAGATCGTTCCTGAACTATGCCAGGTTAATCCAGGATCACTCTGCTTTTCATAGTCGGGAACTACAAAAAGTTCATCATCCCAGGTATAACCGCCATCGAAGGAACGACCCAAACCGACGCGCCGGTAACCCAGCCGGAAGTCGCGCCAGACCGCCACTACGTTGTCCGGATTTGTGGGATTCACGACGATCTGCTGTTCATTCTGCACCTGCCCGGAATGGTCTGAATTAATGCGATAATTCAGCCAGTCGTCAAGATAGCGATCGGCAGATGGAGAAGGCTGAATGCCTCTGTCAAGTTGGATATCCCGTAACGCCAAGGGCCCGTTGATAACAACCGGTGTGACCTCCGCAAATGAAATGACGGCCAGACAACTGACCAGCAGTGAGATAATCATAGCACGCATTTTGCCCTCCGAGTTTGATAAGAAAAGGTAAATAATAATTTATCATTATGTCAAGGGTTTTCATGCGGATATGGTTGTGCCGGCTGGTATAAATATTGCTTCTATTTTCACGGGGAGGTTTGCCGGCACGAAGCTGCTTCATTTTGCTGCACATTTTTTATTGTCTTTCCAAACAGCAACATCAATTTATAGAGCAACTTTTCTGCAGCAGCTATCGTCCAACAGATGGGCAGAGGCATTGTTTTAATCACAGGATCATGAAACGATTTTCAGGATTACTCATCGTTGCACTCTGGTGTGTGACCGCTTTCGGACAAACCGACAGCGTCCGAGTCATCCGCTCAGTCAAAACCAATACGCCTGTCATTGACGGGCTGCTGGAAGCAGAATGGTGGAGAGTGCCGCCTTCAAATGGCTTCACACAGCGTGAGCCGGATGAAGGCCAGCCCGCTACCGTGAAGACCGACGTGCGTGTCATGCATTCCGACAACGCCCTCTATGTCTCCTTCCGCTGTTATGAAGATGATCCCAGTCTGATCGAAAGTAAACTGACCAAGCGTGATATGCTGTGGGCATCCGACCGCGTGGATTTCTGGCTCGATACTTACCATGATCATCAGAACGCGTTCTATTTTGGCACGAATCCTCACGGCATCAAAGATGACGGTACGTTTTATAATGATATGGATCAAGAAGATGATTGGGATGGTTATTGGGACGTCGCCACGACCAGCGATGATTCGGGCTGGGTGGCAGAATTCAAAATCCCCTACTCTACGCTGCGATTCAAGGAAACGGAGGGTGAACAGGTTTGGGGATTCAACGCCTTCCGAAATATCGAAAGGAATAAAGAATGGGCTTACTGGCAGCCGGTCACGCGTGATAAACGCGAACGTGTCAGTGAATTCGGGCATCTTGAGGGATTAACCGGGTTGAAGCCGGGATCCGGCCTTGAAATTCGGCCCTACGCCGTCGCCAATTTTGAAGAGGAAGGCCACACACCATTGCAAGGCCAGAACGACTGGGAAAATGTTGGGCTGGACGTCAAATACCGCCTGGCGTCGAATCTGACGCTGGATGCCACCTTAAATCCCGATTTCGCCCAGATCGAAGCAGACAATGAGGTCATCAATCTGTCGGACTACCCGGTCTATCTGGATGAAAAAAGACCCTTCTTCCTCGAAGGAGCGACTCTATTCGATACCCGCATGGAACTCTTCTACAGCCGCCGTGTCGCCAATCCGCGAGGCGGCGCTAAGGTCACCGGGAAGGTTGGGAAATCTGAAATTGCATTCATTGCGGCGCAGAACCAGAACGAGGATGGGGAACTGGAAAACTTCGGGGTCGTGCGTCTGAAGCAGAATATCATGGACGGCAGTTACATCGGACTTCTCCTCACTGACAAAGAAAGCGCTGCTGAAGATTACGCCCGCGTCTGGTCAGCAGATACCCGCATTAAGCTAAGTGATCCTGCTGTCGTTGCGCTGCACGTTGCCCAAAGCTTCAAGCCCGATCTGCAGGATGACAATTGGGCGTATAATTTCGGTGGAAGCTACGAGACAGACATCTATTCAGGATCGTTTTGGGCAGACGGCAGGGGCGCTAATTTCCGCGCTAACGACGCCGGTTTCATCGGCTATACTGACTATAACCGGGTAGGAAGCTGGATGCAGTGGGCTCCGCGGCCCGAAAAATGGGGCATCCGCAAAATCTACCACAACGTCAACGGCGGCCTGGAATGGCAGTTAGATAACCGTTTTCGCGAGATCTGGTGGAACTATAACAACTCTTTCCAGACCATGAACTACATGTATTTCGGCGGCGGTATCAGCCACAGTGACGTCTGGAGACGCAATTATATCGATGAAAATGAGGACGAACTGGAACCCTGGTCCTACGATGATAATTTCGGTAAGTTCAATATGGAGAACTACGCCGGATGGGATTACTGGGTCTGGTTTGAAACCGATGATTCCAAGAAGTGGGCATTCGATATCGGGCATAGTCAAGGCGATTTCAGGGACGGCTACGAACGGGAAATCTGGGGTGGGATACAGGTTCGGCCCCGCTCCAATCTGACTCTGAATTTCGGAGGCGAGCTGGATCATGTGGAAGGCGTATCAGATATCGAGGATGGCGCTAAGACTGATTTCATCGTTACTCGATTTAAAACAGAATGGTACCTGTCGTTGAAGATGTTCACCCGGCTGAACGTGCAATACGTCCACGAAGATGGATCGTATTATACCAATGCCCTGTTTGGCTATGAGTTCGCTCCGGAAAGTTTCTTCTACCTGGTCTATGACGATGACCGCAGTCAACTGCTGGGCTGGGAAACAGTCAACGACCGCAAGATCAAGATGAAGCTGTCCTACTTCATGCAGATATGAAAAAAAGAATTCAGAATACAGGAGTCAGAATACAGAAGGCCCCGCCCTAAGGACGGGGCTAGAAAATGCAAGCCCTCCTGAAGGGGGCTGCGGCAAAGAGGCTGTCTCGCATGAGACAGCCTCTTCAGTTTGGTAATCGTCTACGGTTATAAGCTGATTGCTATTTCACCAGCAACAGCTTTTGGATACTCTGGTGATCGCCGGCGATCAAACGGGCAAAGTAGACGCCGGACGGCAAAGTTGCAGCGTCAAATAGGACGCTGTGCTCGCCTGCAGCGCGATACCCATTCACCACTTCCGCCAACTGCTGACCGGCGGCGTTGAAGACTGTCAGTTCAACATTCCCATTTGTCGGCAAGGTGTAAGACAGCGTCGTCGTCGGGTTGAAGGGGTTGGGCACAGGCGCATTGAATTTAAAACTGATGGGTATTACCCCGTTCAATGTTTCAACCTCATCGGTGAAAATGATGATCGGTGTCGTCAGCGGAATAACTCCAGCCGCTACACGGCTGGCGCGGTTCAGTTCATCGCAGATCTGCTGCGCCAGTAAATTATTGACGCCGAGCAGATCGTTTGCATAAACGATAGCTTGAGAAACGACCGCATTATCATCCGAAGCAGGGAAATACTGACCGACTTTTTCAGCGACAACGTTCAGCATCAGCACGTTTAACTGACGCTCCGCGCAACTCTGTTCGTCGTCCGGCAGGTCGTTGGGCAGCAGCATCTGCATCAACTCATCCATCGTTTCAGGCGGCCGCGCAGGGCTGCCGAAGTAAGTTACACCTTCAATCTGGATCGGATTCAGGGGATTATTGTAGAAGTGATCGAAGATTTCAGCGTAAAACTCCAATAACTCTTCGCTGGTATAATCATGGCGGCCGACGTTGTAATAATTCCCCAGGATTTCATGACGCCAATAGGGCTTGGGACGAGCGTCGTTGAAATTCACCGTAGTTGTCAGATTGAAATTCACCGTGGGGAACAAACCTCCCGGCAGATAAACCTCAACGTCATTCTGATCGGCCTCGAATCCCAGCGGCTCGATCAGCGTGACATAATACGTTCCCGGCGCCAAATCATCGAAGCAGTACTCACCCGCTTCAGTCAAGGTGGTATCGGAAGCCACCAGAACGTCTTCTTCATTCATCAGGTAGACCGTGAGGCCATCAAGGTGTGGTATCACACTTCCTGAAATACGGGCGGTCTCTGGCCCCAGACGTATGATATAGACATCTTTTTCACCTGCGCCATACGATTCTGTGATGCCACCCAAAAGGAAGCCATCATCTTCCGTCTGGAGAATAGCATAACATTCATCCATTTCTGGACCGCCGAATGTCATATCCCATTCCATGTCGCAGGAGTGGTCGATCTTTACGAGGTAGAAATCATCGAGGCCGGCGCCGAACGAGTTCGTCCAACCTGCGGCCGCGAAACCGGCATCGGTGGTCACGTCTACCGAGCGGCAGATGTCATTGAAGGGTCCGCCAAACGTGCGTGCCCAGGCGGTATCACCCAAGGCATCCGTGCGGATGACGTAAAAGTCGTTGATACCCGCGCCGTAAGACATGGTCTCTCCAGCGAGAACGTAACCATAATCCATCCAGACTTCTTTGACGGAATAGCAGTGTTCTGAGGAGACACCACCATAGGTGCGTTCCCATTCAACCGCGCCCAGGGCGTCTATTTTTAGAACATACATGTCAGTCCAGCCTGCACCGAACGAGGTGGTATAACCTCCCAGGATATAACCGCCGTCAATGGTCTGATCCAGACTGTAGCAGACGTCAGTACTGGTACCACCGTAGGTTTGAGTCCAGACCACGTCACCGGCGGCATCGGTTTTAATCAGGTACATGTCATATCCACCAGCGCCATACGAAGTCGTTGATCCTCCTAAGATGTAACCTCCATCCAG
>JAHJDJ010000150.1 GCA_018812585.1 bacterium | reverse complement strand
GGATCTATCTGAATGAGGCCATAAGTCAAGTGATCATGGAGATCTTCCCACATTTTGCGGGCTTCGGCAAATAATCCTACCAGGTCGTTACCCGGGTCAGTATCGAGGTAATCGGTAATTAATGCTTGCGGCCCGCGTCTAAGTTGTTCTGGTGTGAAATGCTGGCGATCCAGTATTTTCTTTATCTTCGCTTCGATCAGGGTCAGGGAGAGCCGGGGGATGATAGCCGGCATGCGGACGTCGAGATGGTTATAGAGTGGCTTCAGTTGACTGAAATAGGCGATCTCGGATGGTCCAGCCAGATAAGCGGCTGTGGGGAAGAGGTAATCCTGGAAGATCGGCCGCAAACTTACTTTTGGCAGAAAACGATCCGGGTGTTCTGCGGCGATCTGTTTCAGCTTTTCAATCCCTGCACGATCCTGCTGCTTTTTTTCATAGAGGATATTGCCATCAGCCGTAATAGGATAACGTATGCCATCTTCGGCATAAAAAAGCTGCATCTTATCGGCTTGCATCTGAATCTGTGCCGGGAATCCTTGAGAAGTGACATCGGTAGTGGCTTGGGCAAGCAGGTTATTCAATTCGCTGGTGGAACTGAGAATCCTCTGCACCAGAGCGCTAGTTGCTTTTTTGCATTGACTATTGTTTGCATCATAGAGGATCAGTCCGTCTTCACCAAACAGATGAGAAAAGAGCTGCGCAAACGCATCGCCAAAGGTGGTTTCCGGCCGATAACAGGTGTCGAGCACTTCCAGGTAAGCGCCTCTATAGGTATTATTGGGAAGAATATGATACAGGCGGCGCAGCACCTGCTCAATTTCGCCATTCAGTTTTATTGAGCCGACGATTCGACGTTTTTCTGCGGGCGAATTCACCAGGCTTAAGTTTTCTTCATCGCCATCGAGATTCAGCAGTCGAGCGTGATTAACTTCAAAGAAGTCGTGGTCGGTGGTTTCCATCCAGAAAACCGGAACTGCCCGGCGGCCTGTGGATGCTTCGATCTCCTGTGCCCAGAGAATGGCGCTCAGCGCTTTATAGAAAGCGAACAGCGGTCCACCGAAGAGTCCGACTTGCTGGCCGGTCAAGACTGCTACGGTATCCGGATCTCGCAGCGCTTCGATATTTTCAATCGCCTTGCGTTTACAGCGCCAGCGTTCTGCATCTGCGAGCAGGCCTTCAACCAGATCCGGTTTAACCTGATTTGAGACGGTATCCAAACCCTCCCATTTGCCATGCAGACCGCGGTAATCAACGGCGAAGAACGAGCTGACGGCATCAAAATCTTCAACGTATTTCAGGAACAAAGGGTTAAGACCGGGCAACCGGCTGAATTCCCAGCTACGCGCCATGTTTTTCACCAAAGATAATTAAGCGGGGGGATGACTTTGAGAATGGAGTGTCACGGTAATCACCGAAGATGGAAACAGGACGAATTCCTGCTGCGGATAGCATGGTTGTTAACTGTTCTTTAGTATATAATTTAACCGATTCCCGATATTCGCGAAATGTCCGCTCAGCTTCGGCAATCATGATACGTTTTTCAATGCGGTTATTGACATCATCTATCCAGCGCAGAATTTTTACCTGCTTGCCATTGATTTTGGTTTCGTCTGATGGCACGATTTCGGATCGTAGGCGAGTTTCGTTCAGAAAATCCAGCACATACATCCCGCCGGGTTTCAGAATCCGTGCTGCTTCGCTTAAGACAAGAGCATTGTCAGCATCATCCTGAAAGTAACCGAAACTGGTAAACAGCGACAACACCAGATCAAATTGGTTCGCCCTTACTGGGATATAACGCATATCCCCGCGCAGCAGTTTCTGCGGATTGTTAGTTTTGGCCTGCTTCAATAGTTGCCATGACAGATCCAATCCGGTCACTTGAAAGCCGCGCGAGATCAATTCAGCTCGGTGGCGGCCCGCTCCACAAGCCAGATCGAAGACGTCAATAGATTTATCAAGTTTCAGGACTGAGATGATCCAGGCGACCGTTTCGGCAGCCTCCTGCGGTGATCGGCGCTTATATAACTCGAGGTAATCGGCTCCGAACCAATCCTGGAACCAGTTATTTGTATTCAAGGATTAAATCTAATTTCAACGTTTTCGATTGACTTAACTTTCAATATAAAATAAAGCCCGCCAAAAGTCAAGGAAAAGGTGCGGGCTCTATGTGGCAATCAAAAAATAAGGCGGCTTTTCAGCCGCCAGTGAATTACCCTCCATCTCGACTTCGAGGTGGTGGTGGCCGATTGGGCTGCGGCGCCATCTCCTGAATCATTTCGCGCACGATTTCCGGGAAGTGCTGGTTGAAGAGGATCATTTTCCCAATTTGTGCCGGCGTCAGAATCGCTTCTACATCTTTACGGAATTGCTGGCGCACAGCAATTTCCTGGGAGTTCAATCCTTCGATGGTAGACAGAAGCTTTTCGATTTCGCTGTCTTTGGCATCCTCATCCCATACCAGTTGCCCCAGCTTTTGCATGGATTCGTGCATCTGCTTACGAATTTCGTCATGCTGGTCTTCCATCACATTCAGTTTAGGAAAGAACCTGGCGGCCTGTTCATCGGTCAGGTCTAGTTCGTCCGTCAATTTCCAGATTTTCATGGTGCGGATGCGTTTCTGAATTTCGGCGCGGTCCTTCGGCGAGTTTTGCATTTTATCGGGCCGCGGTCCAGGCTGATTGGCGAGTCTGGCTCTGACGCCCGGTGGATTGGCCAGCGCGATACCGGCGAACAGACCGAGCATTAAGCCTGCACTAAGTATCTTTTTCAACATGGGAAGTCCCCTTTATAAGTTATTTTTAAATCTACAGATCATGCACTGATTATGATGATTTGATAATGGGTCGATCTTTGAGCTGTTTAAAAAGCTCTTCTAAGGTATCATTGTCAAGATCAAGCAGTTGATCGACTGGATCATTTGATGTGTATTTCGTGGGCGTGCACAATTCTTCGATGACGTCCAGGTCAGAATCGGACAAGTACCCTTCCGTTGATGATGTGTCGTTTGATGTGGTTTCGCGGGAATAAACCGCGACATTACTCTGCCACAGTTGAGATGCTATATCAGACGAATATTTCTGGTAGACGTCAGTGTACCAGGTGGGCGGCGCCACGGGTGTTGGGGATTTAAGGAGCGCCATAATCAATAAAACGGCTAATCCCATGGAGGGTATCCAAGCGAAATCAGATCGAGGTCCGGGTTTCCCTTCACGATCCATGCGCCAGCGCAGTTTGGGAAGGAAATTCACCCAGTAATCTTCTCCGGGATCTGCCACTTCGGAAGCAGCCAAGGTTTCATGCAGACAGAGGAGCTCTTCATATTCCTGGCGGCAGGCTGCGCAAGAGTCGAGATGTCCAGCCAGTCCGGAATCGATATATTCCAGCTTTTGTTGATCGTACAACGACAGCAGTTTTTCACTGACGGCTGCGCAGGATAGGTCTCGTTCATTTTTTTTCATGATTTCACCGCCTTCCGCAACTTGCGAAGCGCCTGGTGATAGTTGGCGCGAACTGTGCCCTCTTCGCGGTTCATTATTTTTGCTATTTCAGTGTGCGGCAATCCTTGATCATGTCTCAAAGTGAAGACAATTTTCTGCTTTTCCGGCAGCTTGTCGATGGCCGCGCGAACTAATCTCAGCGTTTCATTTCTCTCGGTTTCCTGATCAGGTGCGGCGCGTTTACTGGCGATAGAAAAGCCGATAACATCCAGGCTGACAAGCTGCTTAAATCTGCGTTTCCGCTGTGCATTCAAGGCGAGATTGACTGCGATCCGATAGATCCAAGTGAAAAGCGAGGCATCCCCACGGAATTCCCTGATCTTGTGGTGCACTTTGATGAAGACTTCCTGGGTCAGATCTTCTGCTTCGTGGTGAGTTCCCAGGATACGTTTAGCCAATTGGTAGATCTGCTGCTGATAGGTCTTCACTAGTTCGTTGAAGGCTGTGTCTTCACCTTTCTTTAGTCTGCTGAGAAGATTTTTATCCTCTTGCGTCAATCGATTGCCTTGTTGTTTCTATTACTTAGACCGATTATACTACAAAACGTTTAATCAGGCAACAAAAAAATACCCGATCCCTTGAGAGGAACCGGGTATTTCTTAAGATCAAGTCGATTAAAAGGATGAGCGGATGCCCAGACGCTGCACAAATCCAAGCTCTCCGTAGGAGGCCAGACCATAGTCCAGCGTGACTACGTTGATGTCAACACCGAACCCGAATGATATACCGGCAAAGACATCTTTCTGGGTATCGACGTGCTGATCGAACCCGATGGTATCATAGCCTATTCTCAGGTAGACTGGTGTGATGGGATGGAATTCGGCGCCGGCGGCGAAATAGAGATCGCCGATGAAATCACCGAAATTCGACCCGATCGATCCGAGGGAATAATTATCCATATATTCCTGGTACAGGGTCACACTTAAGGATAGACTGGCAGGGAATCCTTCTGGAATTCCCCAGATCCCCAGACGGTAGTAGAGGGGCAGATCATCTTTGTATTCGTCGTATGCATCGACGGTGGCGCCCAGGTTAAAGATACCTGCGCCGACACGGAATTTATCTTCGGTAACCGTGTATTGACCGCCGACGTCAAGAGCGACTGCGCGTGCGGTGTAATCTTCGATATCAGACTGTATGAATTTCACCCCGCCGCCGACATTGATTTTATCGTTGATAGGCCGCGCATAGACACCCTGCAGCACCACATCGTTGGCGGTGAAATCGGGGAGCTGAACGCCGGTGGGATCACGACCTTCAAAGGTTCCGTAATTGGTGTAAGTCAGCGTTACTCCCCAGACGCCCCATGATTGACGAGGATCGACGTAGGTGGCAAATCCCGATTGCATGTCAACCAGGTAATTCATGTAGCCGGCTGAAGCCGTGCGCTGCGGCAGGGCTGCCAAGCCCGCAGGATTGTAGAAAATGCCATCGATGAAGCCTTCATCTGCGATCAGTGATCCGCCGAGGGCGCTGCCGCGCGGCTGTGTCTGGACACGCAGAATTTCATAACCGCTGGTGCCTTGCGCGAAAGTTTCGCCGCAGAGAAGCAGGGTGATGATGACGACTGTGATCGACCCTGCAGATTTTTTAACTCTAATCATCTGTAACCCCAAGCTGAAAGTAATGTAAATTAACGTATAATAGCTGAAAAGCAAGATTTTTCTTCAGATTGTACCCGTATAAGAGTTCTCTTCTGATTCCCATTTCTTATAAATCTTGCGCCGTTTTCGCAAGATTGCGATGCCACTTAACAGGACCAGAATCGTGGCTCCGGAGAAAATATAAAGCTGCGTATCCAGCAGGATCATCCAACGGTGAGATTTCTGCAAATGTTGCAGCCATATCGATTCGAAGCCTGCCTGGTCAAACAGGTAGACCTGTGAAAAAGCTTCGTCGGGTGTGCTGTTTTGCCCCAGCGCCGACAGCAAATCCCGCATTGCCTCCCAGCCGTAATCCTGCACCAGGAACTCTACTGCATTGAAGCTTTGCAGGTAAGCCAGTTCGGCATCTTTGTGAGTCATTCGATCTACGAAATCGATATCACTCAGGGGGATCAATTTACCTGCCCACATGGCGCGTGAGATGGGCAGCAGAGGTTCTCCCTGTCCTTGACCGGCGAGCAGTTGAGCCAGACCTTCATTCAACCAGCGCGGTACTCCATGACCGGCTTTCTGTGCGATAAAAAGATGAGTCAGTTCATGCACCGCGGTCTGTTTCACCGTGGCGATATTCTTCGAGAATGATGGGGATTTGAGCACAATCTGTCCGGACATCGCGGAAGAGACTCCCTGTGACCACTGCGGCAGGAAACCGCCGGTGATGCGGTCAAATTCCTCCTGGCTGGTGGTTAGATAGAGTTGAGGGGTATAGGGCAGTGAAACAGCTAACTTCTCTGTCAGTTTGGTAAGGTGCTCGTCGACGGCACTCAAAATCTTAGCGGCGTTTTCAGCTTCGCCTCTGCGATAGTGAATCTTAGCAGAACTGGTGCTCTTCACCTGCCACGTTCCCTGCGCTGTTACTTGAAATGTATAAAGAGCAAGAATTAGGATTAATCCGAGTCTGATTATTCTATCTATCGCGATCACAACAGGCGGCTGCCGTTTATATCCAGGTGAAATTCCAATTCGAGGAAGTTAGCCGCGCGTTTCGACATCATCATGCGGTCGAGAAAAATCTCGAAGAACTCCATCACCGACGCGATGCGTGTATCTACCATTAATTTCAGTGTGATGCTGCGCTCGCCCATGTTAACTGCCAGATCTGTATCGGTCACAGCGTAATTGACTCGATCATGTATGTCTGACATCAGTTGGCGGGTATTTCTAACCCGCGTGCGGTTCGTATCGGCTTTATCGGCCAAAATTAATGCTGCTGCGATTTTACTCACCGGCCGGCCATCACCTTCATGATGGTTGCCAATCGCGCCAATGATTTCCACGGTGTCTTCGAATGGCAGATCCATCTCATCCAGAACCTTGTTAGCCAGGAAGGCGCCGCTCTGGGCGTGATGATCGCGGTTGATAACATTGCCGACGTCATGCAGGTAACCGGCAATAGCTCCCAATTCCTGAGTGCGTTCATCCTCACCCAGGGCTTCTAAAATTAATCTGGTATTATCGGCCACAACTTTTCCATGACGCTGGCCATGTTCCGTATATCCGATTACGCCTAAGAATTCGTTCGTTTTGGACATCAGAGTTTTGACGCGGGGATGTGCTTGAACGTCCCTCAGAGTAAGAGTCATCGAGGTACGATCCAGTTTTTTTGCAAGAGTGAGTTGTTTTGTTGGGGTTGCCATAAGTCTATCTGATAATTAGAACGTCATCAATGAGATACGTATTCTAAGTTACTAACGTTAAATAAACTGTATTGGATCCGTATCAATCAGCATTTGCACATCAGCAGGTTTTTGTGACTGAAAGTCGCTGATCAGTTTTCTGATTTTTTGGTGAACGTCCGATTTAATGGAGCGATACCGTCTGTCGGTTTTAAAAACAACCTGATAGCGGTGCAGATTTTTCAGTTTTGGCCGGAAAGAGGCTGTCGGACCCATCCATTCCCCGGCAGTGATCAAGCGGCTGGCGATCTGTTGGAAGCGCGTGGCTGCAGCCTCAGATTTGACCGCCTGCTGGGAGGCGAAGATAAACAGGATCATCCAGCCCCAGGGAGGGTAGTTTAGCGTTTCTCGCAGGTTAGATTCGCGCTGATAAAAGTCACGATATCCGCCAGTTTTAACATAGCGCAGGACGGGATGATCCGGCATCCAGGTTTGGATGATGACTTCACCGGGTTCACCGTCTCTGGCGGCTCGACCAGCGCGGCCCGCCGCCTGCACGAGAAGACTGAAGGCTCGTTCATCGCTTCGGAAATCCGGGAATGCCAGTTCAAAATCGGCATTGACGACGCCGACCAGCGTTACTTTTGGGAAGTCGTGGCCGCGGGCGACCATTTTGGTCCCCAGCAGAATTGAATTTTCTTCGCTGGCGAAGCTTTTCAGAATGCGTTGATGAGCGCCTTTTCCTTTCGCCGTGTCGTAATCCAGCCGAACCGTTTTGATGCCGGGAAGAAGATCCTGCAGCTCTGCTTCGATTTTTTCAGTGCCGGTGCCTTGGAATTTCAACAGACCGTGGCATTCCGAGCAGCGCTGACTGAATTTTTCATGGTGGCCGCAAAGATGGCATTTTAACAGATCTTCCGCTTTATGGTACACCAGAGAGACATCGCAGTTTGGGCATTTTCGAATCGTCCCGCAGTCTGTGCAGAAAGCGAAGGTGAAGAAACCGCGGCGATTATGCAGGAGAATGGATTGTTCCTGGTTCAATAAGCGCTTCGCTAACGCTTTTTCCAGCGCCATGCCGAACGACTTGGTGCGATATTTGGAGGGTTCTGTAAAGCGGATGCGCGGCAGGGGGACTGCTTCGATGCGCTCGGGGAGTTCCAACAGATCATAGCGGCCCATTTCAGCGTTGAAATAGGATTCAATGCTGGGAGTGGCGCTGCCCAAGACGGTTACCGCTCCGCATAGTTGCGCCCGCACAAGAGCGATATCGCGAGCGTTATAACGTGGATTCGGTTCCTGCTGTTTAAAACTGGGATCTCCCTCTTCATCGACAATGATGAGACGCAGATTCTGCAATGGCGCGAACACCGCCGAACGAGCGCCAATGACGACCGGAAATTCGCCGTTGCGGATGCCATCCCAAACGTCTGCTCGTTCGCCGGGGGACATCGCTGAATGCTGCAAACCAACCTTATCTCCGAACTGTGCTCTAAAACGGCTGACTAATTGCGGCGTCAGGGAAATTTCGGGGATAAGCACCAGCGCTGAACCGCCCTGATCGATGATTTCCTGGATCGCTTTCTGGTAAACCAGTGTCTTACCGGAACCTGTCACTCCGTGAAGCAGAAAAGAATGCTTCTCACCAGCATGAACGCTTTTCAGGATGGCATCGATAGCGGTCTGTTGCCGGGGATTGGGTGTTGGCAGAGGTCGATCATCGCGCACAGACAAAGATTCAAAGGTGGGATAACGCTTTACCCGCTCTTTTCTGCTTGAAATAAGGCCCGTTTTCAACAGAGACAGTAAAGCGGATCGCGGCGCATCTGCTGCCTGCAACAGATCAGTAGAGAGCCAGTTTGACTCAGGATTTTCCGCCAGAATAGTTAAGATCGAGGCTTGTTTGGGCGCACGTTTGTGCAGCGAGGCTGCGTGCTCTCGCAGCGTACTCGCATCGCTCTGCATGGCGGGATAGATAAATTCGCGTTGTAGCGATTTAATGCCGGTTTGAATCTCTTCTGTGAGGTTAATAATGCCTGAATCTTCCAATCGATTCAAAAAGTCAAGGGGCGCGGCAAGTTTGTATTTTCCCTTTAATTCGCTTACGCTGATTTTTCCATGTTTGCGCAGCAGCTCGATGAGCCGAAGTTCATGTTTATCAGCGGTGAGGCTTAATTCGGGGGCATTGGGTTTCAATTCAACGATGCGGGCGCCAGTCGAAAAAAATCCAGCCGGCAAAGCTGCTTTTAACGCTTCACCCCAGGCGCAGAAGTAATAATCTGCGACCCAGCGCGTCAGTTTCAGCAAAGATTCATCAAGCAAAGGAATCTGGTCGGGCAGATCGATGACGTCTTTGTATCGCAATCCTGCCGCTTCATCCGGCGGGTCAGTGACGATAATGCCTGTCAGAATACGTCTCCCGAAGGGGACGACCGCGCGGCAGCCTGCACTAAATGATGCTTTTAGATTTTCGGGCACCAGGTAGGTAAATGTCTTATTAATGGCGATCGGCAGGGCGACTGCAATAAAGATGGGCATAAAGTTTAGATTCCCGTTGATTTTTAGTCAGGTTAAATGTAATCAGATTAGAATTCGTATGCAAGTCGATTCTATTCGAGTTATCTCTAAGTGATCTTCACCAGTATAATGATCCGAATTCACGCAGGAAACAAGAAGTGCCTTTTTCCAGTTTTCACTTGAAATGATTTAGTTATTTTCGTATTTTAAAGGGGACAAACCGGTAAATATCTTACCAATGTCGAAAACACAGAAAAAAAGTTTAAATTATCACCTTAACATCGCTTTACGGCACATTGCGAAGGAACTGCTTGACATTAAGATAGACATTCTGGGCTTTCCATTTGATGGCGCCACTCTATGAGAGAGTGCTTAGCACCAGTGAGTTGTGATTTTGGAGCAAGCAGTAGCGTGTGCAAGAAAACCTATATTCTCCAAGTGTTTGGCAACCGTTTCAAGGGACAGATTAAGCAAGCAATAAACTAAATAGAATAGACGAACGATTATGTTAACAGAACTACGCTTTCACAGCCGCGGCGGTCAGGGCGGTGTGGTTGCCGGTAAACTACTGGCCGTGGCCTGTTTCTTAGAAGGAAAAGACGTACAGACTTTTCCCACCTTTGGAGTAGAACGCCGGGGCGCGCCTGTGATGACCTTCGTGCGCATTTCGGACCACAAAATCCGACTGCGTAACCAGGTCTATGAGCCGGACCATATTGTTATTCTGGATCCTTCGTTGATTGCTCACTTCGATGTCACACAGGGTTTGAAAGAGGGCGGTATCATCTTGGTGAACACAGAGAAGGACGTGGCAGAATTTAATTTCCCTGATACGTTCAGGCCCTTTGCGATTAACGCGACACATATTGCCGTGGTCAACAAACTGGGATCTCTGGCACAACCGATCGTCAATACAGCCATCATTGGAGCTTTGGCTAAAATTACCGGATTAGCCAGCTTAGATTCGGTGGTTGAGGCAGTGAAGGAAACGGTTCCCATCAAGATTGAAGCCAATGCGCAGGCTGCCATCGACGCCTATAACGCCATCCCTGATGCGGCGCTGATATAAAGACCGTTCAGACTCAAGGATAATCTTTCAACAAAAACACGGTAAATAGAATGAGTGATAAAAAGATCGTCATTAATTCCTATAAAGATCTCCCCGGAGCGCCAGTATCAATGGGGAAAATGAGCATCAATAAAACTGCCTCCTGGCGCAACCTCGAACCGTACTACGAAGAGAAAGCTCCACCCTGTAATTTGAGCTGTCCTGCAGGCACAGATATCGTGGAATTTATTCATCTGGTAGCTAAAGGGCGATACCAGGAAGGGTGGGAGTTAATTCTAAAGACAAATCCCTTCCCGGGTATTTGCGGCCGCGTCTGTCCGCATCCCTGCGAAAGCGAATGCAACCGCGGAGATTTCGGCGGACCGTTAAACGTGCACAGACTGGAACGGTTTCTGGCTGATGCCAATTATGAGAAAATGCCTCGGCCGCAATATCTGGAAGATAAAAAGAGTCAGAGCATCGGTGTTGTCGGTTCAGGACCTGCCGGATTATCCTGCGCGTATCATCTGGCCAGACGCGGTTACAGCGTTACCGTCTATGAATCCCTCCCCGAACCGGGTGGCATGATGCGCGTCGGTATTCCCGATTACCGGTTACCCAAGGAGGTTTTGAAGCACGAAATCGACCACATCCTGAGCTATGGCGTCAAGTTAGAGTGCGATTGCCGTATTGGCGAAGACGTTACATTTGCGGACCTGCGCGAAAAACATGATGCGGTTTTTATCGCTACTGGATTTCATCTGTCGCGCAAATTAGGAGCTGAAGGACAAGATCTGGCGGACGTCATTCCCGGGATCGAAGTGCTGCGCAAAATCGCCTTCAAGGAAAACATTGGAATTGGCGACCGCGTGGTCGTAGTCGGCGGCGGCAATACAGCCATGGACGCGGCACGTTCCGTTTTGCGCATGGGTTCGAAACCGCGCGTCGTCTACCGCCGTTCCCGCGATGAGATGCCAGCCATCGCTGAAGAGATCGAAGATTTACTGGCGGAAGGAATCGAAATCGATTTCCTGACTCAGCCGGTCAAGGTTCACGGAGATGCTACCGGTAAGGTCATCAAGATGGAATGCGTGCGCATGGCGTTAGGTGAACCGGATGATTCCGGCCGCCGCCGCCCTGTTCCTCAGGAGGGCAGCAATTTCGAAATCGAAGCCGATATGGTGATTACTGCTATCGGTGAAACACCTGATCTGACCTATTTGACTGATGACGTTAAAGCTAAGAGCTGGGCGGTCCTGGTTGACGAATATGGCCGCACCAATGTGCCTGATGTTTTCGCCGGCGGTGATTCTGCTACAGGTGACGGAACAGTGACGCATGCTGTGGGGCATGGCCGCCAGACCGCAATTGCCATCGATGCTTATCTAAAAGGTGAAACGCCTCCTGAGTGTGAAAAAATCGAACGAACGCTGCATGGCGAGAGCACCCATCAAGTGACTCTTGATGAGATCAACCTTAATTATTTCCCGCTGGTGGATCGTATTGAACCCATTGGCGCCCCGATACCAGAACGAGTCAAGAACTTTGAAGAGATCTATTCCGGATTGACTGAAGAGCAGGCTTTGGAAGAAGCTCAACGCTGCTTCTCCTGCGGCACCTGCCCTGAATGTGATAACTGCATGGTCTTCTGCCCGGATGCCGCGGTTTCCCGCGACCCCGATGGGGGATACAAAATTAATTACGATTTCTGTAAAGGCTGCGGTATCTGCGTTGCAGAATGCCCGCGCAATGCCATTTCGATAAAGTTGCTGTAGTAATTCCTGATCAGGAATGTATCACCATACTCAGCCAGCGTCGCATTTGACGATCTTTTTTTTGATCGCGTTCTTTGTCTTGCTGTTAGTCGTCTGGGCAGGCATTCGAGAAGGTGAGATTTCTTCTGAATCGATGGAAGATCAGGTTTTAACGCTGAGCCTTATGGGTATTGCGGCCTTCATCATGCTGGTGGTGTTATCCCTGTTCCACAGCTTAACGGTTTATGATGACGGCGACTGTCTAAACTTGCGTTTTGGCGTCGGGCTTATCACCCGGAAGATACCCTACGACCGAATCAAAGCTGTGAAGACGGCGAGACACCCCTGGTGGCGGGGTCTCGGGATGCGCAGAATGCCTGGCGGGTGTGTGTATTCTGTAGCAGGTTCGGACGTCGTCGAAGTAACCTTAAAAACCGGACAGTTTATTCGCATTGGCACGAACGAACCGCAAGTTCTTCTGCAGGTTATTGAGAGTCGTATCCCTTCGCAGGCGAAACCTGAACGGCGATTTCTGTGAAATTTGTTATCAAGTCGGTCACCTCAGATCAATGGGATGATCTGGAAAAGCTCTTTGGCAGTAAAGGCGCTTGTGGCGGCTGCTGGTGCATGTGGTGGCGATTAAGTCACAAAGAGTTCCAGCAGGAGAAAGGCGAAGGCAATCGCATCGCCATGAGGAGATTAGTTGATAACGGAATTGAACCAGGTCTGATTGCGTATCTGGGTGATGAACCGGTCGGTTGGGTAGCCGTTGCGCCGCGAGAAGAATATTTCAGATTGGACCGGTCCCGGATTTTAGCGAGGGTCGATGAACAGCAGGTCTGGTCGGTGGTGTGCTTCTTTATCGCCAAGCATTTCAGGCGGCAGGGCGTTTCCGGTCAGTTGTTATCAGCTGCTTGTGATTTCGTTAAGACAAAGGGCGCTAAGTTGATCGAAGGTTATCCGATCCCTGCCAAACAAGGAGCGCAGCCGGATCCATTTATTTACACGGGATTGGAGTCTATTTTTAAAGGACAGGGGTTTAAATGTGTGGTGCGCCGCGGCAAAGCTGGCCGGGGTGTGTGGAGGAAGGAATTGTAACAATTTTACCTATTTTTATTTCTTGACAAACAGCTAATTTCGATAAATCGTCTCCCTTCTATCATTACAGTTGACGAAATTCGAAGGGAGGTTCCATGAAAAAAAATGCGATCAATTTATTACTGCTCTTTGTTAGCTTAGGATTGGCGTTGGTTGGCGCGGAACTGATTGCCCGCGGCTATCTTGCTTACCAGGATAAAACGCTGCGGGAAAAACGCCGGGATAATATCCTGACACAGGTGTCAAAGCAGGATCTTTTTACTCCGATCAATCCCGGAAGTTTTGCCCATAAACCAGACGAAAAGGTGCATTGGTGGGGATTCGACATCCGAACAGATTCTCTTGGGAATCGTCAAGGGATTCCGGCAACGAGTCCGAACTTGAAAATCCTGTTTCTTGGTGATTCCATGATCTTCGGATTAGGATTGGCGGATCATCACACCATTCCGTCGCTGTTGCAGACCGAACTGGAATCGACGCAAGTGATCAATGCCGGAGTTATCGGCTATGATATGCAGCAGTACCTTTACCATTTGAGGCGATTAACTCCCTACATAAAGCCCGATCTGGTGGTGATAGGGATCTGCTATAACGATCTATTCCCGAATGAAGATCCGTTTCGCACGGTGATGGCTGACAGGGGCTTAGCCGATGAGGAACTCCGCGCGCGCCGCGGAGAAACGACACCGCTGAGTGGCTCTCCGGTCCGAGCTGTCAAACGAATGTTAAGGGAAACGACGCTATATCTGCTTTACCAGCAATCCCATATAAAGGAAAAGCTGAAAGATCCACGGCCGCGAGAATATTCTCAGAAGCCGATGCTGGTCGGTAAAGAAAAAGCGCCTCAACTGATTGGGGAATTTCTGGATTCGCTGGACAGTCTTGATCTGGAAGCCGCCTTCGTTTATTTCCCGACTCCGGATGAGATCGGGATGAAGAGCAATTTCGTCTATGTCGAAGAGCTGGAGAAAAGGAATCAACCAGTACTGGATCTGGGACTGACGGACCGCATCACCAAAGAGTCGTATTTCCTGCGGGAAAAGGGTAAATATATGCTGCCGGATATTCATTTCAACCTGGAAGGCAGCAAGGTGGTCGCTCATGAGATTGCGACATGGCTTAAAGATGAGAAACTTGTCAATTAGTAACGAACTGTCGATTTCGTCATATAAATCGGAAACCTTATACCATGAAAAAAGTTTTAACCGGAAATCAAGCCGTTTCCTGGGGTGTCATGCGAGCCCGGGCGCAGGTCATCGCCGCTTATCCGATCACACCGCAGACTACCATTATCGAAGAATTAGCGTCGCTGGTTTCCGATGGAAAACTGGACGCGCACTTTATCAAAGTAGAGTCTGAACACTCCGCATTAGCCGCATGCATCGGCGCTCAACAGGCGGGAGCGCGGACTTTTACCGCGACCTCAGCGCAGGGGTTAGCTCTGATGCACGAGCTGATTCATTGGGCGGCATTGGCGCGTTTACCGATCGTCATGGCAGACGTCAACCGTGCTATGGCCCCGGGCTGGACGATTTGGACTGATCAGAACGATTCGCTGTCTCAGCGCGATACCGGCTGGCTGCAGTTCTACTGTGAATCGAACCAGGAAGTCACCGATAGCGTCCTGCAAGCCTATAGGATCGGAGAACAGATCAGCTTGCCAGTAATGATCGTGCTGGATGCATTCTTCCTTTCCCATACGGCTGAAGCGGTCGACATCCCGGAACCGGCAGAAGCCGATGCTTATCTGCCTCCTTGGAAAAGTGATCTGATCGTTGACGTTGATAATCCCAGAGCATTCAGTGGTATGACCGGTGTAGACGTGTATCAGGAATTCCGCTATTTGCAGCATGAGGCGATGCTGGAGGGTATCAAAGTCGCGGCAACTGCCGATAAAGAATTCGGCGAAATATTCGGCCGCAGCTATGGGTTGATCGAACCTTACCGCTGTGAGGACGCCGAAGCGATCCTGGTAACCAGTGGAACCATCACGTCCACCTCGCGTGACGTGATCGACGCTTACCGCGATCGCGGAGAGGCGGTGGGGCTGCTGAAAATCCGCATGTTCCGTCCCTTCCCGATTGACCTGGTGCGTGAAGCCTTACGGGGTGTGCCCAACGTCGGAATTATCGACCGCAATATCTGCCCGGGTTTCGGAGGGATCTTCGCTCAGGAAATCAAGGCATCGCTGTATGACATGGAAGCACAGTTCCGCCCCAACCTGTATGGCTTCATTGCCGGGTTAGGCGGTCGTGACGTCACTCCGAAAACCATAGAGGGTATTCTGGAAAAGACATTGCATCCAGAAAAGACTGATCACCATCTTAATTGGGTGGATTTGAAGGTTTAACTTGGTCAGATTTTTTGTAGGGGCGAGGCATGCCTCGCCCCTACAAAACCTGATTCAACAGTTTATGCGTAAATTATTACGCTTGATCTTTATACTGGACTTGATTACATTATGAGTGTATCGCTGGTATTTTCCGGAAGGAGCCATCATGAAAACGCTCAAAACAGTATTAATCGTTCTGCTCTTTGACAGTTCCCTTATATGTTATTGTGCGTCCGCGCAGGATTGGTCAGCGCCGGTGCAGGTGACATCCAGTGCAGGAGATGATCATAATTTAGCATTTATATACGCTGATCCGTTTGCGTCTTATCGCATGGCATGGGATTGTTTAGAAGCAGGTGATACTGATCTCTATGCTTGTGAATTTGAACCTTGGAATGGCGCATTTACCCCTCCTGTTCTGGTAGCCGGTACTGCTGCCAATGAAAGGAATCCGGTTTTCTCTGAATTATTTGATTATCCAGAATGGCAGATTGGGTTGTTTTTCGAGTGTGACCACAGCGGCTATTATGGGATTTATTTTACTGAAGAGACAGAGAGCGGTTATTCCGCGCCTTGGTTATCGCTTTACAGCGACGTGGACTTGCTCGATCCTGTTCCAGCGCCAATGATGACTTGCCTCGGTGCAGTTCCGACAGTGTTTATTCGCAGTTACAACATGGCCGTCAATTTCATGTACGGTTGGGAGAACTGGTTTTCTATACCGCAGGATACCTCCTTTTATATCAGTTACCCTTCAACGCCTGATTCAATTCATTCGCACGATGGTTATATCGATGGCAGCGGCTGGGTAACTCAATCGCAAAAGATGCGTTATGTCTGGGAATTGGAGTTTGAGGGACGCAGTATAATTGAATACAGCTACCAGATTGGCGTGGAAGGTCAGATTTATCCGGAAACACTGACGGGTAACATTTCGCATACGACTGATTCATTCCGAAATCCACAACTGGTGCAAACTCATTATTACGATGATGAGATATTCATCGAACGGGAATCGCCGACAGAAGAGGACATCGTCGTATCGATTTTAGATCTGGAACAGCAGGAGTGGTCTTCGCCTGAACCGCTGTTCGAGGCTGATGGCAACGAGAGGAATCTTTCCATATTTGGCTATAATTACGCGTTTGAAACAGATATTGATGGCAATTGGGATGTCGCTTTCTGGCATCCTAATTTTGACCAGCCAGAGATAATTGACAGCCATTCAGCAGAAGACCGGAATCCGGTTATCTTTCAGGAAAGTGGTGCCATCTACGTTTTCTGGGAATCCAACCGCGATGGGAATTGGAATATCTATTATGCGTATCGTGATGCAGTCGGTGTTGAACCTGATCCCAGACCAGAAATGCCGCAGGATTTCGCTGTATCGGTGTACCCTAATCCCGGGAATGCGCAATTTGAGATAAATTTTGACTTGCCAGTTTCGACAGAAACAGCCATTTCTATCTATGACATTTCAGGGAAGCTGGTTCAATCCCTGCAAAGCGGTTTCCTCACAGCAGGTGATAAATCATTTAAGTGGAATGGAGGCGAACAGCCTTCGGGGTTATATTTGGTGCGAGTCGAAACGGGACAGAGTACACAGACAAGCAAATTGGTTTTATTGAAATAGCGCGAGGAGAGAATCATGAGATACTTATCCTTAATCATCCTCATTGTGCCGGTAATGGTTTTCGCTCAGTGGAGCGCACCGATCCAGGT
>JAHJDJ010000149.1 GCA_018812585.1 bacterium | reverse complement strand
TACATCACCTACTTTATCATACTTTGGCTCAAGAGCCTTCAAAAAAGCAAGCTGGCCCACTTTCCCGATGATTTTTCCGCTCTTATCGACTACCAGGACGGCGCGGCTGGCCTGACGTCCGGGCGGCAGTCTTTTTTGCGCTTCCTCCAAAGCGCAATAGGCGTCCACCATGGATGCATCCTCGGGCACAAGAGCGTAGTCATCCAATGGCAGCATAACATCCTTAACCCATCTCGCTTCTGACATGTTCACCTCACTGTACTATCTTATATGTCAAGACAGACTTTTTTACGGAGCTTGTAACATTCGAGTTATTTTAATGGGAGTACTACCGTGAAGACACTTCCTTTACCGGGAATACTCTCGACGTTCATCTTGCCGCCTAAACTTTTGACGATACTATAGCTCACCGACAAACCCAACCCGGTGCCTTTGCCCACTTCCTTGGTAGTGAAAAAGGGCATGAAAATCTTGTCCATTTCTTCGTGGGTGATGCCTTTACCAGTATCGGAAAACGCGATATTCAGGTTACCGTCTGAATCCGCGGACGAGGTAATAGTGATGCGGCCAGGCGGTTTTATAGCGTCAAACGCATTATTCAAGATATTCAGAAAAACCTGCTTGATCTGATTGGCCTCGGTCACGATTTCGGGAATATCTTCCTGGTAATTTTTCACGATTTCAATATTAGATACCGCCAACTCCTGTTTCCAGAAAGTATCAACAATCTCATCGATCAGCTTATGCACATTATGAGGCATCAGTTTTATTTCTGTCTTGCGGACGAAACTCATCAGTTTGCGGGTAATATCCCGGCAACGAAATACCTCCTCGTCTATGCTTTCGAGATGCGGAAGAATATTCTCTATACTGGCGTTTTGATTAAAAGCGGGATCCATCATGTCCTTGACCAGACCCACCTCCGTGCTGATAACCGCCAGCGGATTGTTGATCTCATGCGCCACTCCTGCGGACAGCTCGCCAATGGAGGCTAACTTGGCAGCGTGTTCGAACTGTGCTTTGTTGATATCACTCTCGATCTGAAATTCTACTACTTTTCGAGTACGAAAGATGATAATAGCTAACAGGAGAAGCAGAATCGCTGCTGAAAACGCGGTTAAACCGAATTGTGTGCCAAAGATAGGAAGCGACGGTGATAGTTCCGACCATTCGACGATGACAGCCCAATTGGCAGTGCGTAGCCAGTAGTAGGCAAATTCGACGTTTCTGCCGCCGATTTCCACAGATTCGACACCCGTTTTCTTCTCAAAGGAAGGTGTGATAGATGAATTTTCCAGAAGGGTGCCTTCGTGTGGTGTCACCACCTGATAATAGCCCTCCTTATTGACGATTGAGATATTGACTTCGCTGGAACCTTCCTGGGATACGATATAATCGTAGAATTTTTCTGGATCCAGCGTGGCCCGCAGCGCCGCGTATTGTCCATTTATAATGCGTTTGACGCCGATGGTAAAATGAGGTTTCTGACGAAAGCCCAGGTAGATATCGGTGATGATAAAATCATCTTCTCCATCTCTCAGATTGATAAACCAGGGTTCCTGGCTGTAATCCCGATCCTCAAGATGCTGCAGAGGGCCGGCATACTCTTTCTGGATACCAGTGGAATCGAAGAATCCTACATCAAAAAAGGTGTCGCTATTCTGATACAGCCGATCCAGGTAATTTATCATGGCGTTTTTTGGGGGTGGAACCAAAAACTTGGGATCGTCTATGAGGTTTCTCAGGTTTACGATCCGTTCACGAAGAAATAGATCCAATGTATTTGCCTGGTACTCCGCGAATGATCTTAAATGGGCCTGCCTGCCCTCGTAGTAAATCTCCCGATACTGAAGATGGAAGTAGACAACCAGCAAGATTAGAGGAGCGAGGTAGGTCAGCGCCAACCTGAGGAAGTTGCGCCGCCATAACTCCTTGTAATACTTATCCCTTAAAACTGTGCTGCCCGCCCTAGGGGAATTTTTAACGCCTGTTTCAGGTACTTTAGCTTCCATTGGATTATTTCCTGCGCTTTTGTGGCGTTCTTAAATCAGTTTAGTCAGACCTCGCTTTGCGCCGTAATATAAGCATATCTCAATAAAAAAACAATAAATAATATCCAATGTCACGATAGTATTGCCGAAAACGCCCGTACAGGCGTCACTTCCTAAAGTGACGCCTGCAAAATGAGGTAAACAAACGTTGCGGCATTCGCTTCTTGTCCCTGCCAATCTTCAGTGGGGAAAAAGAGGTCGATTCCGAGAGTGCTTTTCAGGCCTTTATGGATTGTATATACGAAGGTTGCGTCCACCTCCTGTCCTAAAATATTCGCCTCAGAACCATCGATGGCCGAAGGAAATGATTTATCGACAGTGAAATAGTGCAGATCGATCTGGCATTGCAGATCCTTGATCGGATTGACCCCGCCCCGCAGAATCAGATCCCTGATCCCCAGCGATTTTGTGCCTGTTTCACTTTTAAAAAAGTCCATATGCCCGAGCACCTGGTGCTTGGAACAGTATTTATCGTAGAAGTAAGTCACTTTATCTGGATCGGTGTTATCATCACCGCTCAGGATATGGAATCCCAGGCCGATCCACGATTTATACTTTTCCTCGAACCTCCATCCGCAATCACCAGCAAGCAGGTAAGCCGAGATATCGGCCTGACCCGCAGAGTGTCCCATCGTACCGAATTGATATGCCACATCGAGATCACCCCATGCCTGCTTCCGGCTTCCCCAATCCTGGTGGGCGTAGAGCGCAGTTGTTATCCTGCTGACGGCAACATTTCGTTCGTCGTGTAGTGTATCGGCCGTGAGATTTTGATCCAGATCGAGATACGCAAGCAGGTTTATTCTTTTATCAAGCAGAGCAAGGTCCAATCCCGTCAAGGTATGATCGTGCTTGTAGTCGACGTCCGGATTCGGTACTTTAGAAGGATCATCCGATGAGGGATACCAGTGCCGGTCTCCGTTGGCGCCGAAGAAATTCCAGACATTCAGCGAAAAGGCATCGTGGGCATAGCCTAATTTTAGTCCGTCGTACGTTCGAGGGCCATAGAAATTCCAGTTCCCCGGCCCGAAAAGGCGATCTCGCCCCTGATCGTTGGACATGCGTCCTATCTTCAGGTAGAGGCCGTCGCTAAATAGGTCGTGCACTTGGATGTATGCTTTAACAACGCCTAAGTTGTTATCAAAGTTGTTGGGACCGGCGGGGTCTCCGGTCAGATAGGGATTGGCGTACCCCATAGTGCGGGAATCCCCGATCATGATATACAGCTTTGTTTTCTCAATCAATCCATCCAATTCCAGACCGATTCGCGTTCTAAAAGTAGAGTAAGCATCGTATCCGGTGTCGTTAGAAAAGTCCCGACCGTCAATTTCTAATCTGGGTCTGAATTCCGCCTCCAGATGGATGCCTTCCGCCACTTTGATTTTCCCGGGCGCTGCCGTCGTAAATGCGGTCAGAGCAGCGATGACGAAGAGGGAATAATATCGACCAGTCATATTATGATACCACGTTTTATTCAGGATGAGACTGTTTTAAGCTATGAAGTAGATGACAGCTTACTAATGCTTGTCCGTAGTAGATAAGAATCCATTCCCCATCAAATACTCCAGAATATCCGCTGCGATTTGCTCAGGTGATTGGCTCTTAGTATCAATGGTCAATTCCGGATTCAGGGGCGCTTCATAGGGATCATCAACACCCGTAAAACCCTTCAATTCCCCATCTCTGGCCTTCTTGTAAAGTCCCTTGGGATCTCGCACTTCGCACACTTCAATGGGTGTATCCACAAAAACCTCTATGAACTTCAGGCCGGTTTCATCATGGATTTTCCGGGCCTGATCGCGATCTTCCCGATAGGGCGAAATAAAGCTGGTCATGGTAATCAGACCCGCATCCGCGAACAGCTTCGCAACTTCGCCGATCCGGCGAATGTTTTCCTCCCGGTCTTCCGAGGAAAATCCCAGGTTCTTATTCAAACCGTGCCGAACGTTATCTCCATCTAACGCATAGGCCAGGAAACCCCGCTTAATCAGTTCGTGTTCCAGGGTAAAGGCGGTCGTGCTTTTACCTGAGGAAGGCAGACCCGTAAACCAGATGGTGCAGCCTTTCTGCTTTAACAGTTTTGCCCGTTCTGCTCTTTCCACGTGGCTTTCATGCCAGGTGATATTTGTCGCTTTTATGGTGCTCATAGTCTTCCTCTTCGATTCAGGTTTTTCATCTATCATTCGCTGAGTCGTTGAACGTTGAGTGTGCCGAAATTCTTGGCGATTTCGAGGATGATGTCTCTCTCCCTGAGGATGCCGACTAATTTACCTTGCTGCATCACTGGCAGCGTCACCAGGTGATGTTTTGCCATCAAATGGATCGCTTCCATTATAGGCGCATCGATGTTGACCGATACAGCTTCGGTCATAAGACTGCTTACACTTTTGCGTGAAATCGTTTTGCACTGAGCCAGGAACATCCCCGTAAAATAAGATGTATGGGGAGAGGCTTCTAAAAAGCTCGGCAGCACCAATTTCAGCAAATTCTGAAAACGAATCAATCCCAAGAAATTTTCGCTGCGATCATATACCAGCGCAGAACGAATTTTCGGTGACTGAATTTTACCTGATGCCATCGGGAAGAAGGCGTCATTCACCTTATCCATCGCCTCGGCGATCGGTTCATCGACATATAGTTTAGGATAAAGGTCAGGGGAGATAATAAGTTCGGAGATGGTGCGCTCCCGCAGCATTTCCGCTTTATCTTTTTCAAAAAACCGGCGAATGCGAATTTCAAGGAGGTCCATATCCACCGGTTTTTGGATAAAGTCCACGATTTCGAGATTGATACCAGCCAAAGCATTGTGGATATTGCCGTGTCCGGTCAAAATAATAACTGGCAGCGTCTTTTCGGTCGTGCGTATTTTTTGCAGAGTCTCGATGCCGCTCAGTCCCGGCATTTTCAAATCAAGTAGTACAATATCCGGCCGATTCTGGTTGATCGACTTTATCGCTTCCCCCCCGCTTCCAGCGCGCTCAACTTCAAAACCTCTCGTCGAGAGCGCTTGAGCGGTGGCGAGACGGAAATCTTCTTCATCATCCACAAGAAGAACTGTATGTGGTTTTGTCTGATTGGTCATTTTTCACTCCCACATTCCCAAAGATTAAGAGGATGGCATTCCCCCGAAACCGATCAGGGGCCAGTAGAACATACTCAGCAACAGCAGCACGAAAAAGGCAATGACGAACATAATGATCCCCACCCGCAGGAAATCCTTTGCTTCGAGATAACCGCTGGAATACATAATGGCATTCGGTGGCGTCCCGATCACCAGCAAATAAGCAAAAGACGACGCGCAGGCCGTAGCCAGGCCCATGAAGGGAATGAGTGTGGTGCCCGGATTAGCGACAGCAGCCATATTTAGAGTAATCGGTCCCATGCAGGCTGCCGCAGGCCCATCCGCCATCAGGTTGGTCAATCCTGCGGTGACGGTGCTGCCGGCTGCCAGTAAAGCTATTCCGGAATCAAGTCCGATGTTGGCTAACGCTACTACAACGGATCTGGCCATCCAGTAGGCAGTACCGGTTTCGTCAAGAACGCGGCCGAAAATAATGGCACCAGCGTAGAGCCAGACCACTCCCCAATCCACCTTTTCCTGGTAATCCCTCCAGTTCACGATCCCGGTTAAAAGATAGGCCATAGCACCTGCAACTGCAATAACGCCGATTCCTAATCGAATTCCAAACAAATCTAGCAGTAAATTTTTTTCTGTGATCCATCCAAACAGCATGATCAAGAAAATCGCTACCGCGATAATCTGGTTTCGATTCCAGCCACCCATGCGCGCGATGTCAAGTTTCAGCGTCTCCAGTGCGGGGCGCAAATCGCGGATTTTCGGCTTGAAACGCCAATTAATCACCACCCATAAGATGGGTATCATAATCAGAACGAAGGGCATTCCATAAAGCATCCATTGACCATAACCCATGTTTATGCCGAACATGTCCTCCATGTAGGTCATCATAATGACGTTTCGAGCTCCACCCGATGGTGAGCCGAACCCCCCGATATTGCAGGCCATGGCAATGGTGATCATCAGCATCTTTGCCAGCTCCATGTCCTCACCATATTCGCCCCTCAGGCTGTTAGCATATAAAATCATGGCAATAGGAAGGAAAATGGCGGCAAGCGCATGGTCGGAAATGAAGGAAGCGCTGGGCGCGATGACCGCAATCAAGATGAGAGTGATAAATCCCACACTGGGCTTCGCCAGCGATTTGAAGATCAGTAGACAAATGCGCTTATCTACGCCGGTTTTGACGAAAGCCGCCGCAAACATTAAACTCCCCATGATAAACCAGCAGGCATCGGACCAGAAAAGGGAAGCTACTTCTTGGCGGCTGACGATGCCCGAGAAGACCAGGATCAATCCGATACAGAAAGCGACACCGGGAAGCGGCATCGCCTCAGTGACAAAACAGAGGACAACGAAGGCAACCATCGCTAAGCACACCCTGATATGTCCTGCAGCCACGTCCACCTGCTGCTGCTGCCCCTTTGAAAGCATCCCATAAGAGAGGTCTTCATGCCTTAGAGAGCTCGCCCGCTTCATCACGTCGTTTAACTGCGCAGCGCCATATCCTTCTACAAATTCTCGATAACGTTCATAAAGTTTTTCTGAGGATTCCACTCCCAATGATTTAAGCTGCTTCTGGTTCCTCTTAAGAATCATCGACTTATCCAGAGCGCCTTGGAGCATGCAGGCTTCCAAAGCCTGGGCGGTCAGAGCCTGCCATTGCTCCGCGTCGTCGATAGATTTGTCAAATAGCTCGTTTGTGAAGAAGTCGAGCACATAGTCCTCACCCATCGTGTATTCGACCGCGACATCCAGCATACTATGAGGAATGGGTATGAACAGCAAGGCTGTAAAAGCTATAACCGCGATAGAAAATCGGCGATAGTTTATATACTTGTCGTAAGCCGATGCTTTTGACTTCGAGGCTTGAGTCATGAACCGCTCCGTTATCGTGAGAGTCTCTTCTTATTACTAATCCAGATTATTCAGGACGCTTTTTAAGAATCTCCTGGATCTTTTCTTCCTGTTGCTCTTCGAGTTTCGTCTGACGAAACAGATATGCCTTTCGAAGAACTTTCACCAATTCGTCAATATCCGGTGGTTTGACCAGGTATTCAAACGCCCCCCGCTTGATCCCCTGCATGGCTGTATCGATGTTAGGATGACCGGTCAATAGAACGACTTCAACATCCGGCTTCAGGTTCTTTATCTGGCTCAGAACATCCAGCCCATCCAGCCCCGGCATTTTTACATCGAGTAGAACCACGTCAACGCTGACTCTCCCCAGAACATCCAGCGCTTCTCTTCCGTTGCAAGCTGTTGTAACGACCAGCTTACGCCGTTCCAATACCGGTTTTAAAGACGTCAGCAATTCTTCTTCATCATCAACCAAGAGAATACTCGCCGTACCTTGCACGGCTGTCAGGTCTTGATACTGTCTCTCAGTCTCCTCCACCGGATGATCCAGAACCGCATCTTTCAGTTTCAATGCCAGTTGGTCCATATTACAGGGTTTGGGAAGATAATCATAAATTCCGCTCTTGGTCGCTTCAAAAGCCTGCGGTATGGATCCATGACCGGTTAGAATTACGATCGGTAGTTCGGGCTGATCCCTCCGGATGATGCGGGCAACTTCAGCCCCATCGATACCCGGCATTTTCACGTCTAACAGGACTGCATCATAGCTCCTTCCTTCAAGAGCTTTTAGAGCCTCAACACCGTCAGCAGCCGTATCGACTTCCAATCCACGACGCTGTAAAGCATCCCTGGCTGATGTGCGGAAGTCCTCTTCATCATCCACCAGAAGTATCCGAATCTTTTTTTGTTGGTCGGACATGATTAATCCCATTCTTTTTTAACGATCTTCTGACACTGGGCTGATTACAGGAATCCGAATTCGCATCGTTGTCCCCGTATTGATTTCACTTTCAGCCTCAATTTTCCCACCCCAGGATTGCACGATGCCATAGCAGACCGACAATCCTAAACCTGTCCCTTCGCCCACGGGTTTAGTGGAGAAGAACGGTTCAAAGATTCTTTCCAGGTCAGCCGGTCGAATTCCCGCGCCGTCATCTCTTACTTCAATGATCACTTCATCACCATCAAGCCGGGCTGTAAGCCTTATCAGACCTCCTTCTGGGAGGGCGTGTAACGAATTATTAATCAAATTGACGATAACCTGCTCAAGCTCGATGGCATCGATTAACAGTTGAGGCAGCTGGTCTTCGGCTTCCAGAATCAGTTCTACGTCTCGTACTTTGGCTTGACGGTCCATTAAATTGACGATTTCCCGCAAGCTTGTTTCAACTTCAGTTGGTTCTAACTCTATTTCGCGTTTACGGCCAAACTGCAGCATTTTCGTCGTAATGTTTTTGCATCTCTCGATCTGACGCTTGCCGCGCTGCAACGATTCTTCTATTTTCTGCCTCACATCTGACGCCGCATCCATTTCAGAAATTATATCGGAGATATTCGTTTGGTCTGCGGATATGATGGCTAACGGGTTATTGATCTCGTGCGCCAGCCCAGTTGCCAGTTCTCCAATAGAAGCGAGTTTAGCCGAGCGCGTGAAAGCCTTGAACATTTCTTCGCGCCTGGCATTGGCTTTATCAATCAGATTAGTGAGATGCCTCGTAGCCAGAAAGGTGGTAACAGTGATCAGAACGATAGCAATTAAGACGACAACCGCTCCTGCCGCAATAGCATTATTAACCGGCGCACGAACCGCGCCAGCATCCTGCTGCGCAACCAATAGCCAATTATCGCGATTGATCCATGTGTTCACCCGGAATTTATCAGTGCCGTTTTGCCGGATCTTTCTGTCCTTAACACCTTGGAAATGCTCCGTATCGACAATCTCGGATGAAGTCAGAACTTGGCCCGTCTTGGAGGTCGTCTGGTATATCCCTTCCTGATTGACGATAAAAACGTCGCCTGTTTCACCCAAAGCGCTGGTGTGTACCAATGCGTCAAACTGCTGGCTGTCTATCGTTCCGCGCAGTATCCAGGGGCTGCCTCCGTTCGATGATTTCACAGCTACAATACAATGAGGCACCTGGCGGAATCCCAAGAAGACGTCGCTGATGTAGGTCCCCTCCGCCATGACCTGTCTAAACCAGTCGGTCGTTTGGTAATTTCGGTCTAACAGCTCATACGGACCGATATAGGCTAAGTGATCTCCATCTGGGCCGATGACACCCAAATCCTCGAATGCGTCATTACTAGCCTTATTCAGATTCTCGAAAACTTCCCTGAGCACGGTTTGGTCGGTCAGCTCGCTCAAATTCGAGGTGCTGGCGAGTAGCTGAAGGGAATTGAGGAGCTGTTCAAGATAGGATTCAATTGCATAAGCGTGATTCTCGACGACAGTGCGCTGTAGTTCCGACGCCTTACGTTCTAAGAGCCGCCCGAATACTATCCAGGTGCCGGCTCCCATGAAAATCATCGGCATGAGCGATACGCTGAGCAGAACTGTAATGATTCTTAGACGTAGATCGAAATGTTTTTTTCTTTTAACTGCCATAGTCTTTCTATGATTCTGGTTAGTATCTATTTAGCGTCTAACTTGAATCAATCCGCCTGATACCACCTGTGCTCTCGTCTTGCCAAGTTTTACAAAAGCGTACAGGAGGGTGAATTAGATTAGCCGAGCCGTCTTATAAGCTGTGTGAATAGCATCGAAAATTTTTCCCGGGGAGACGCAATCCCCGATACAGTAAACTTCTAAGTCGGTTTCCTTTTTCAGTGTATCAGCTAATTTCTTATCGGGCTTATATCCCATCGCCAGAATTACCGCTTCAGCTTGAAGCTCAACTTTGCGGCTGCCGTTGTCGACGACAACACCCTTATCGGTTATTTTTTCCAGCCGGCAAAGCGTGCGCACTTTAACTTTGGATACCGATAATTTCTCTCCCAGAGCAATTTTATCGGTAACCACACAGTCGGACATAATCTGGTCAAGCATCTCTATAAGAGTGACGTTCTTGTCCTGCTCGTCCAGCCAGAGCGCGGTTTCTGTTCCCACCATTCCACCACCGACGACGATGACTGATTTTCCGATCTTGGCGCTGTTACCCAGAATGTCAAAGGCGTCATAGACAAAAGGACGCTTGATACCCGGAAGCTCGGGATTATCCGGCTTAGCCCCGGTGGCGACTATAACTGCATCGAAATCCCCCTGAGCTATCTTTTCTGTAGTTGCCTCTTCCTGGATGATATGGATATCTAGTTTGTAAACTTGGGTTTGCAGGTAATTTATGAATCGCTTAAGATCCGACTTGTATCTGGGGGATGAAGCTTCAATTAGAGAGCCGCCCAGTTTACGCTTCTCGAATAGTGTCACCTTATGTCCCCGGAGAGCACAGACGCGCGCCGCTTCCATTCCAGCAGGACCGCCGCCAATGACAGCTATGTTCTTTTTCATTGCTGTGTTCTCGATCTCCAACTCTCCCTCCCGCCCGATGGTGGGATTGACGCCGCAGGTAACAGAACGAAATTGAAAGAAGGTTCTTTCCAGGCAGCCATCGTTACAGCGGATACAGGGTCTGATGTCTTCTGATCGCCCATCTTTCAGCTTTTTCACCCAAAATTGATCTGCCCATAAGGGTCTACCCAGAGCGATGAAATCGCCCTTACCTGAAGTGATTATCTCTTCTGCCAATTCAGGAGACGTAATCGATCCAGAGGCAATGACCGGCACATTGACCTCTTTTTTGATTGCTGCCGCCGCCCAAACGTTATGACCGGCCGGAATCGCCAGAGGACTCACCTGGTGAATCATCTGGTGATAATCACCCCCTGAAACATGGATCGCGTCAATGCCTCTGGACTCTAAGATCCTGCACACCTCTATCGTCTCTTCGATGTTGATGCCATCCGGCTCATAATCGGTTCCGCTTAAGCGGACTGTTACGGGGAGATCGCCGCCGACTTTATTCCTGACATTGTCGTATATCTGGACGAGAAAACGCATGCGGTTTTCGAGCGATCCTCCGTAAATATCATTCCGCTTGTTGGTATGTGGAGATAGGAAATTCGTGATCAGATAGCCATGCGCGCCGTGAATCTCAACGACTTCAAATCCTGCCGCTTTGGCACGTGACGCCGCATCGCCAAACGCTTCTATAATCACTTCTATTTCTGAAAGGGTGAGAGGATCAGGCACAGCAACGGCGCCTACGCGTTGGTAAAGAGCCGGCCAGGTGACGGCGGAAGCTGATTTTATCGGTGGAATCCCTAAAAATTTCCCCAACCCGCAATGTCCGATCTGCAGGGCCGCACGGCTGCCTGCATCTTTAATGGACTCAGCCAGCCAGGCCAATCCGGTGATGTTCTCATTATCGCAGACGCTTAACTGACAGTGGGCTGACTTACTCGCCATATTATCCACGTAGGCGCTTTCGACGATAATCAAGCCCGTTCCTCCCTCTGCAAGCTGGCGATAATGCCGCACCAGCCGCTCTGAAACGGACCCGTCCTGATGGCTTAAACCGGTTGACTGAGGCGCCTTTATAATGCGATTGGGAATTTCGAGCTTCCCGATCTTACCCGGTTCAAGCAGACACTGATACTGCAATGACATTTCACCCTCCCAGGTGACACAATAGTCTAAGGGAGTACTGGCAAAGAGGTGAGTTCTTGTTTTTCAACTACTGATACAAAGTGTGTGCCACTTGTGTAAAATTTCACAAGTACTTGTATTCTTGAAGATTAGAAAAACACCAGGGGAAATACTCATTTCACCATTGCAAGCACTGACCTGCAAACATTGCAATTTTGCAATGGTTGCATGATAAAGAAAAGCTGAACTTTGTGCCTGAATTTCATTGAGGGAAGCTACGGAATTAAAGAAGATAAAGGAAGGATGCTGAGTTGTGGGAAAGGGATGTATCGTTGCAGGATTATAGAAGGTCGTATTTCTTCATTTTTCGCCAGAGGGTCGTTTTATCAATACCCAATACGTCAGCGGTTTTGCCTCGATGCCCGTTATAGGTCTCCAGTATCTGGCTGATTATGATTTTTTCCGCGTATTGCAAAGGCGCTTCACTACCCGGCACGTCATTCTCCTCCCCAGGGAAAGCAGACATCTTCAAGAAACGGTCGGGCAGATGATCGGTATCGATCATATCACCGTGACACATGACAAACGCATGTTCCAGCACATTTTCCAGTTCACGAATATTACCCGGCCAATCGTAAGCTTTTAGTCGTTTTAATGCTGAAGGCGATACACTGAGAATGTTTTTATTAAATTTCTTGAAATACCTATCGATCAGGCTTTGGATGAGAAGTGGCAGATCATCTATGCGATCCCGCAAGGGCGGCAGATGAATGTTAATCACGTTTATACGATAATAAAAATCTTCTCTGAATGTGCCGCTCTCCACCATTTTTGATATGTCCTTATTGGTTGCGGCTATCAATCTCACGTCCATTTTAATAGACGAAGTGCCTCCAACTCTTTCAAACTGGCGCGTTTCCAGAACCCGCAGCATTTTAACCTGCACTGACGCAGAAATGTCCCCGATCTCATCAAGAAAGAGCGTGCCCCCCTGAGCCAACTCAAAACGACCCTGTTTCGTCTGGATTGCGCCGGTAAAAGCGCCTTTTTCGTGCCCGAAGATCTCACTTTCCAATAATGTTTCAGCAAAGGCGCTGCAGTTTATCGCCGCGAATGGTCCGGTCCGGCGGTGACTGTTCAGATGGATGGCGCTAGCCACCAGTTCCTTCCCTGTGCCGCTATCACCGGTAATTAGAATGGTGCTGTTACTCTTGCTGACGTCTTCTATCAGCCGGTAAACCCTTTCCATGCTTTTACTTTGACCAATGATATTACTCAGACGGAATCGGTCTTCCAGATGGGAGCTGAGGTTCTGCAGTTCGGTAATGTCTTGAAACGTTTCCACAGCTCCAATGTGCTCACCTTCAGCATCTAACAAGGGCGCCGTCGTTACCCTGACCGCGACTTTTCGGCTATCCTTTCGAGTGATGTAAAGTTCCTTGAACCTGGCTGAATTCTCCATTAAAACAGAGTTGGGTGACCTGCCGTTCTCGCAACCGTCGCGGCAATACTCTGAACGGAAGATTTCCCAACATTTTTGTCCCAGAGCTTCACTACTACTGTAACCGGTGATCTTCTCAGCCGAACGGTTGAACGTCGTGATGTTACACTGTTTATCGATCGTAAATGTGCCTTCCAACCTGCTGTTGAAAATGGCGCTAAGTTTGTTTCGCTCGTTGATCAGTTCGCGGGTTTTATCCTTTAACGATTTATAGAGCGGCAAGATCTTTTCCGGCGATTGGAAAACAAATAGAACCCCCTGTATCTTCTGGTCTGATAACAGAATTGGGGTAAATAAAGCGTAGATTTCTCGCGTTTCACCAGAACGGGTCTGCAGGGCAACTGTTTCGACGGTCGAGGATATCCCGCCTCTGAGAACGTTTTTAATCTTGCTCCCGACAGCTTCCCAGTCCACGAACAGAAAGGAGCAATCCTTCGAGACGGTTTCCCAGGCCTTATAACCTGTAAGCTTCTCAGCAGCAGGATTGAAATATGTTATCGTTAGATCCGCGTTGATGATGGTTACGCCATCGGATTCCAGCAGATCTTTTAAATTGTTGTTGTCGATTTTCAAATACCAATTCTCCGATAGGATTTACGCTGTATATCCTGTTGTAACATTGCAATATTGCAATATACTAAAAGCGAACTTTAATGTCAATGAAAATGTAGCAATAGAGGGGAGTGCCTCAATACAAGTGGGTGCAACGGGATTGATCCAGATATCAGAAATTTTTAAATGTTCTTGATTTAATTGCTCTATCTTATCGATGTGTTGACAGATCCATCCAAGTTCCCTTCACCTACGGTTTCGGTTTTAATCTATCAAGCGCTATAACCATCTGCATCAACTCAAGATTGATAGGAATGATTCGGTCTTTATGGGGTTTAAGCCCAAAGGTCGAATGCTCAGCCCCTCTCAATTGTCCAATGCAGCTTTTTCCAGAGAGAAGAGCTGATCCCCTTCATCCTCTCAAGAAAACAGACTATTTATAACAATAAATCGCAGCGTTGACGCCTGGATTTACTCAATCAATATAGTAGTTCCTTATTGCTATTTTAATGACAACAAGGTGTCATTTCCCTTGACTATTCTGCCTCTACAAATTAAATTGGATAGATTGCTGTTCAGAAATGCACTTACTGAAGGTCAGCTTTCGGCTCTGCCTTCCACCACCTTGACAACACCTTAACACACAATCCCACCGACATTCGGCAGAAAGGACATTGGCCCTATGAGCATCCCACGCGTTCCCCTTTTCATTGATGGCACCTGGATAGTTTCACAGACTGAGACGTGGACTCCCGTCTATAATCCCAGCACTGGTGAAGTCATCGCCGAAGCGCCCGATTGCTCATCTGAGGAAGTGAACCTGGCCGTGGCAGCCGCCCAGGCTGCCTACCCGGAATGGTCCCAAACCCCGGCCGTACAGCGGATTCAATACCTCTTCAAATTGAAACAGCTCTTAGACCAGAATCTGCACGAATTGGCCTCGGTCATCGCCACCGAAAACGGCAAGACTCACGTTGAAGCGGTCGGGTCTGTGGCACGAGCCATAGAAATCGTGGAATTTGCCTGCGGAATCCCTACCCTGATGATGGGGGAATCTTTAGATAACGTGACCCCCGAGATCGATGTGGTGACCTGGCGGCAGCCGCTGGGCGTGTGTGCTGGCATCTGCCCCTTCAATTTCCCCGCCATGATTCCCATGTGGATGTTTCCCATCGCCATTGCGACCGGTAATACGTTCGTACTCAAGGCCAACTGCAAATGCCCCAACTCAGCTAAATATGTGATGGAATTGCTGCAGCAGGTAGATTTACCGAAAGGGGTCGTCAATATGGTGCTTTGCGAGAAGGAGGGCACCACGACCTTAATTGAACATCCTGACGTGAAGGCGGTTGCCTTCGTAGGTTCAACGCCCGTGGGGAGGATTGTTTACGAGACGGCAGCTCGGGCTGGCAAACGGGTGCAAACCCTCTGTCAGGCGAAGAACCACGCTCTGGTGTTACCTGACTGCGCTTTTGAACCGACTACGATGGGCATCGTCAATGCAGCATTTGGCTGCGCAGGCGAGCGCTGTATGGCTCTGCCGGTGATAGTCGCTCATGAAGCAATCGCGGACAGACTGGTGGAGAAGCTGGTAGAATTTGCCTCACGGGTTAAAGTAGCTCCTGCTGAAGCGGAAGGTTGCGGACTTGGACCGCTCGTCTCGAAAGAACACCTGCAACGCGTCACCGGTTACATCGAAAAGGGCGTCGCTGAAGGAGCAAAATTGCTTCTGGACGGCCGCGCTTGCCGGGTGGAGGGTTACCCTTATGGATTTTATCTTGGTCCGACCATCTTCGATCACGTAACCAATGACATGGTCGTCGGTAGTGAGGAGATCTTCGGTCCCGTGCTGAGCATCAAAAGAGTCGGCAGCTTCGAGGAGGGGTTGGAAACTATCAACGCAAGTGTCTACGGCAATGGCGCCGCCATCTATACAACCAGCGGATATTATGCCCGCGAGTTTTCACGGCGCGTCCAAGCTGGGATGGTAGGGATCAATGTCGGTATCCCTGTGCCCTTGGGATTTTTCTCCTTCACTGGGTGGAAGCAGTCTTTCTTCGGAGATCTGCACAGCCACGGCAAGGACGGCGTGCTCTTCTACACCGAAAAGAAATCGATCACCACCCGCTGGCACAAGGACCCCCAGGCTCAGGTAAAGAATATGGGCACCTGGGACGATGGGAGGACTCAGAAGAAGGGATGAAGTATATGATGATGGTATTTGATTAATTAACTTAACTCCGCCCGGGAATCAGCCGGAGGCTGACATGTGAATTCCCGAGCTATCAATCTTTCACAAAGGGATTCTGCCATAGGTATTCCTACGGAACTTCGGAACAGTCCGGCTGTTGCCGGACGTAACAATTCGAAGACGTTCACTTTAGTGATCTGAAGGTTTATAGCCTGGAAATTCATTTCCAGGCGGGGCTGTTAAGATATATACTCAAAAGCCAAAAGACATTATAAACAACCTTATCACTTCAGTGATCTTGATAAATTTGAGCCCCAGAATTCACTTGTGTGCCTTTGGCGTATTCTGGGGATAATAGCGCAGAAGAAATCCGCGTAATCTTGCGATAGAGATATTCGAGAAAATATAGAAATAGGAGAACCCATGTCCAGAATCATCAAGGGTGGTCTCATACAGGTAAAGTGCACAGAAGACGCATCTGCGCCGGTTGCCAAGATTAAAAAGGCGATGATCGACAAACATGTCGCCCTGATTGAGCAGGCGGCTTCGCAAGGCGTGGAAGTACTCTGTCTGCAGGAGCTTTTCTACGGCCATTATTTTTGCGCAGAGCAAGAGATCAAGTGGTACGAATTTGCCGAACGCATTCCTGACGGCCCGACCACCAGACTGATGTGCGAACTGGCCTCCAAACACAAGATGGTCATCATCCCGCCGATCTACGAGGAGGACATGACCGGAGTTTACTACAATACCGCGCCCGTAATCGATGCAGACGGTGAATGTCTGGGGATCTACCGCAAGGCTCACCTGCCGCATTGCCACCCGGGCTTCTGGGAAAAATTCTATTTCCGTCCCGGCAACACCGGCTACCCTGTGTTTGAAACAAAGGTGGGTAATGTCGGCGTCTACATCTGCTATGACCGCCATTTCCCAGAAGGAGCGCGCATCCTGGGCTTAAACGGCGCTGAAATCGTTTTCAATCCCTCCGCTACCGTGGCTGGGCTTTCCGAACATCTCTGGAAGTTGGAGCAGCCCGCTCATGCGGTGGCCAACCAGTATTTTGTGGGAGCCATCAACCGGGTCGGTTACGAAGATCCTTGGCGCACCGGCGAATTTTACGGACAGAGCTACTTTTGCGATCCTCGCGGCAAAATGCTGACCGTCGGTAGCCGCGATCAGGATGAGATCATCACCGCAGAAATGGATTTAGACCTGATCAAAGAGGTGCGTAACACCTGGCAGTTCTTCCGCGACCGCAGACCGGAATCTTACGATCAGGTTATCGACCTATAACGAGTGTAGAGTGGACTAAGTCCGCCACTTTGCAGACGCAGTCCACTAAGTTCCTAAACGCGTGAGTACAACCCATGCCCCAATACCGCAAACCCAACCCAGAGGCTCCGGCGCCCCTGCCCTACGACGGTCCCTCTGCAGAGGAGATTCTGGCTTTGCGTCAGGAATACTTGATGCCCAACCACATGCTCTACTACAAAAAACCGGTTGCTATCGTGCAGGGGGACATGCAATATCTCTACGATACAGAAGGCAGACAGTACCTTGACGCTATCGCCGGAATTGTCACCATCAGTGTCGGACACAGCAACCCACGAGTGCTGGAAAAAGCCATCGAGCAGATGAAACTGCTGCAGCATACCACGACCATCTACCTGCATCCCCTGATCGTGACCTACGCCAAAATGCTGGCTGACAAAATGCCCTCCCCCGCACTGAAGCAGACCTTTTTCACCAATTCGGGCAGCGAGGCTAACGATATGGCGCTGCTGGCCTCAATCCTCACGACCGGCAATCAGGATATCCTTAGCATCCGAAACGGATACCATGGCGGCTCCCGTATCACCATGAGTTTGTGCGGGCATTCCACCTGGCGTTATCCTGTCGCGGCTCAGCCCAATATCCATCACGTTTTGCCCGGGTACTGTTACCGCTGTCCCTTAAAACTTGAATATCCATCCTGCAATATAGCCTGTGCGCACGACGTCGAGAATGTCATTTTGAGCGCCACATGCGGCCAGGTCGCGGCTTTCATCGCCGAACCCATCCAGGGAGTTGGGGGAACGGTTGTGCCCCCCCCGGAATATTTCAAGATCATCTACGATATCGTCAAGAAGCACGGCGGTTTATTCATTTCCGATGAAGTACAAACCGGCTTTGGCCGCACTGGATCGAGCTATTGGGGCATCCAAAACTGGGACGTGGAACCTGATATCATGACGATGGCTAAAGGGATTGGCAATGGCATTCCGCTGGGAGCCGTGACATCTTCTGCGAAGATTGCCGCTCCGCTGAAAGATAGATACTTCTTCAACACCTTCGGTGGCAATCCGGTCTCGATGGCGCAGGGAATCGCCACGCTGGAAGAAATTGACGAACAGGGATTGCAAGAAAACTGCGCGCGTATCGGCACACGGCTTATGGAAGGTTTAGAGCGTTTGCAAAGTCAATACCCGTTGATCGGCGAGGTGCGCGGCATGGGATTGATGATAGGCGTAGAGTTGGTGACGTCGCGTGAAAATCGAGAGCCTGCCTCTGCGGCCGCGGCTGAGGTATTGGAACTGGCCAAAGATGCTGGCCTCCTGATCGGCAAAGGCGGCCTCTACGGCAACGTCTTGCGCATCAAACCGCCGATGTGCATCACTGAAAACGATGCCGATTTCATCCTGGAAGCGCTGGATGGCTGTTTTAAACAATTAGGAGCGACAAAATGAACTTCGATACGATCATAAAAGGCGGAACGGTAGTCACTGCTTCCGATACTTTCCAAGCTGATATAGGGATTCTGGGCGAAACCATCGCCTGTATCGGGATAAACTTGAAAAGCGATGCCCCCTGCCAGGAGATCGACGCTTCTGGTAAAATCGTCATACCGGGTGGCATAGACGTTCATGTGCATCTGCAGCTCCCTTTCTGCGGCACCGTCAGTTCCGACGATTTTCTGACCGGAACCAAAGCGGCAGCAAGAGGAGGTGTGACTACAGTGATCGATTTCGCCATACAGGATGCCGAAAAAGGTTTAATGGCCGGAATCGAAGCCCGCATGCAGGAAGCCGATCCGAAGGTCTGTGTGGATTACGCCCTCCATTCTATTATCACTAACTGGAATGAAGCGATTAAGCGTGAAATGACCGAGGTGATTAAGTTCGGCATCCCCACTTTCAAGATGTTTATGATTTATGAAAAGGAGGGCTGGCAGTCTGACGATGCCGCGCTCTTCAGCGCTCTGGAAGCAACTGCAAAGAACGGCGCCCGGATCTGCGTCCATGCCGAGAGCGAGAAAGTGATGTCGCACCTGATTGCCAAATACCTTCCTGAAAAGGAAAAACACGGGGCCTATGCTCATGTCCTCTCGCGTCCCAACTACATCGAAGCAGAAGCGGTACAGCGTGTCATAAAATGGGCAGAAGTCACCGGTGGGCGGCTCTATATCGTGCACCTGTCCACGGGTGAAGCTGCGCATTTAGTCTGGGAAGCTCAGCAGATGGGGATCGACGTACAGGCTGAAACCTGCCCGCAATACCTACTGCTGGATGATGAGGTTTTCAAAGATCCCGACCGCGGCCATCTCTTCGCCACGTGCCCGCAGATCAAAAAGCAAGAGGACAGCGAACGGCTCTGGGAGGCGCTCACTGCGGGTGAACTGACCATTGTTGCCACCGATACGTGCACTTTCGATACCAAACAAAAGGCCATGTGGGATGGAGACTTCACCAAAATTCCCTTCGGAATGCCGGGTGTCGAGACGCTTTTGCCGTCAGTTTATACAGCAGGCGTTCTTGAAGAACGGTTCAGTCTAAACCATTTCGTCTCGCTGATCAGCGCCAATCCGGCCAAACTGATGGGACTCTATCCGCAGAAAGGCGCCCTGGCTGTGGGCAGCGATGCTGACGTGGTTATTATCGATCCGCAGAAGAAGAAAGAAGTCGACTGGCAGGAACTGGCGACGAATTGCGATTGGTCACCGTTCCAGGGCATGGAGTTAGCTGGTTTCGCCGAGACGACTTTAAGCCGGGGTAAGGTGGTTGTCAAGGATGGCGCATTCGTGGGAAACCAGGGACACGGGAAATTTGTGAAGCGACAGGCTTGGGGAGAGGTTTAAAGAAGAAGAATCATCTGGATTTTCCGGGGGTATGAAACCCCCGGCTATTTACATGGATGGATTATTATCTGT
>JAHJDJ010000148.1 GCA_018812585.1 bacterium | reverse complement strand
TTCAACTGTAACGGCAGCAACCTCGCCTATCGCAGGGAAACCTTTTCTGAAATCGGTGGCTATCAGCAGATAAAACAGGTCGTGACCGGTGATGATACGCTGTTGCTGCAAAAGATCAAGCAGATTGGGCGGTGGCAGATCCGTTTCACAACTATGCCCGACAGCCTGGTCAAGTCGTGGCCGGAAGAAACCCCCCGCCAGGTCTTCAATCAACGCCTGCGCTGGGGTTCCGGGGGATTGTCCTACAGTCCTCAGGCGCTCAGCTTTGCCTTAGCTGTTTTTATCTTTATCTTACTGCTTTTCCTGTCTCCATTCTTCTGGTTAGCCGGATCGATTTCGATGTTCTGGTTGCTGGGATTCGCACTAAAAATTATACAGGAAGCGAGAGTGATGGCTGCAGGCTGGCGGGTTTTCCGTCTGCCTACAGAATGGATGAGCTTTTCGCTGCTGCAACTGATTCATATCCCTGCTATTTTGACCTTCAGCATCGGAGGACACCTCTTCGGTTTTAAATGGAAAGGGCAGAAATTCAAGCGGACGCGAGAAACCGCAAGTGCGCAGCTCAAGACGGAGACACCATGATACGATTATTGCCCGCATCCAAACTCTGGAAAGTGGCGCGTTGTCTGCTTCGTAATAAACAGAATGGTGAGGGCGTCTATCCTTTCTATGCCTCCGTTAAGGTAACAGATCTGTGCGGCTTTCGCTGTCCCTTCTGCAACGTCTGGAAAAACCCCGCAGCAGAGCTGAACACTGCAGGCATCATAAAGGTTTTAGAGAATATCGGTAAGTCCTCGGTGATATTGACCTCCATCGAGGGCGGCGAACCCTTGTTGCGGAAAGATATTGAAACCATCCTCGAAGCCGCATCACAACAGCCTTTTTACCTGCTGTTTACCACGAGCGTCAGAAATGTGATGGAATATCCGTGGGAGAAATACAGTAAATGGATCGACCTTTTTCATCTTTCCGTCGATGAAGGACATGATAATCTTGAACTACTGGATGTTCTACCGCAGTTGGTCACCTATCCCTGGATCGTCTGCGTGCAGACGGTGGTGCGGCAGGAAGATATGCCTCGTATGGGAGAAAAAGTCGCCAAATGTGCCGCTTCAGGCGCCAAGATTCTGATCATGCCTTCAGTCGAACTGGACGAGGCGGACCATGCATTTCCAGATGCAGCCAGATTCCGGGAAGACGTACTAACGCTGAAAAAACATTATCCCAATACCGTCTTGACGCCCCGCAAGTACCTTGATGCTCTAAATGGAGAATCCGGTTGTTCCGCCGCGACGATTATCGTCGACTGCGATGGTGGATTATATTATCCCTGCCGGACGTTAAATGAAAAGCCGGTGAATTTGGCGGAAACCGATCTGATGGAGTATCTGTCTACCCGTGATGCGACGGACCGGCGTGAGGTCATGCAGACTTGTCAGCGTCAATGCGGCTGGTATCAGTATTTCGCTATCGATTTCTTCACCGCGCCAGGTGAAATACTGGATTCATTGCGGCCCTACTGGGCAGAGTTATTAGGATTCAGATCTCCCGGAACTCCGGAAACACCCAAACATGGTCCCCTGGAAATACCCCGGCATTCTGATGAGGATAGCGCTGCCGGGCGCCATCTTCCGCGCTGATGCCGGAAACAATCAGCTCTACTTGACATTCGACGATGGCCCGGATCCGGAGGTGACGCCGCCGTTGCTCGACCTCTTGCGAGATTATGGCGTAACTGCGACCTTTTTCGTTGTGGCGAATCAAGCGGACTGGTGGTTAGAGTTAGTGCGAAGAACCGCTGCGGAAGGTCACGCCATCGGGTTGCATGGTCTGAAGCACAGGTCAGGCTATGGACTGTCTAACCGGAAATTATGGCGCGAATTATCCGATCTGCGAGAAGCGCTTAAACAGGCTGACGTGTCAGTTCTGCCGGCGTATCGACCTCCTTTCGGACATATTCGGCCTGATACCGTCGGTTATTTGCGCAAGCGCGGCGTCAGCACGATCCTCTGGTCGAATATTCCGGGAGACTTTCGTCCCTTGAATACTGACCAGTTGCACCGCAAAGCCATGCGCGGCGCCAGACCTGGAGATATTCTGGTGCTTCACGATGGAACCCGGTTACGTCCGGCCCCAGTGCTGGAATTGACAAAAAGACTGCTGGATTCTTTCCATGCTGCCGGTTGGTATTGCAGTCGTTTGAGTATCTAATTGTTTTGGCTGGGATATGACCTCTTTTCTGATAATTGTCGGCTTAGTTTACGTCACAGTCGCGATATTAATCTATATCGAACTGAAGCAGCGCCGCCCTCTGCCGAGAGTGCAGCCAATGGAGCGGGGTTCGATTATCATTTGCGGCCGTAATGAAGAGGTAAATTTACCGGCTTGCCTCGCTTCGGTCGAGAGGCAGACCATTTCGCCGGATAGCCTGGAAGTGATCTTAGTCGATGATGCCTCGACGGATGCCACTGGCCAGTTGATGGAAGATTTCAAAGCGCAGAGTCGATTTCCCGTCACCGTTCTTCACATGCCCCCTTTAAAAGATGGCGAACGGGGAGGTAAATGGCGTCCTTTGAAAGAAGGAATCAAATTAGCCCGTCATGACGCCTTACTGCTGACGGACGCTGATGCAGAGTTAGCGCCGACCTGGTCTGTACGGCATCTCGAAGAATTGGAGAGAGTCGATGTCTCTGCTGGTATCGCCCTGATACAGGGAGATAGCATTTGGCGTAAAATTCAGCACTTGGATTGGTTATTCGTTCTGGGTGTTGGGAGTTCGTTGGCTCATTGGGGTATGCCGCAGGCGGCTTTGGGCAAGAATCTGAGTGTTCGCCGCACAGCCTATGATGCAGTTGGAGGATTGGAAGGGGTTGGTTTTTCGTTAACCGAAGATAGAGCCTTAGTGCAGGCCTTAGTTGATCACGGTTCAAAAGTGGTCTTCCCATTAATGCCGGACATTGCCGTAAAGGCCAGAGGTGAAGCTGCCTGGCGGGATTACGTGCAACAGCGGAAACGGTGGGCTTCTGGCATCTGGGCATTGAAACCGCCGGGAAAACTCTGCATTCTGATGATGGGCATCCGCAATATTGGTATCATCGTTGGATTGTTTATGGGATTGATGCCTGCCCTCTGGGTCTGGATTGCGACCGCTTTGGCGAATTTCATCGTCTTGAGCCGTATCGCAAAACTAATGAAGCTGGAATCCAGCCTGTATTTTTATCCCTTTTGGGAACTGTTCTATACCTGGACGCCAGCTCTGTTGGCAATCCAGATGCAGTTCATCCGCAAGGTTGTCTGGAAAGGACATAAGTTTTAGGTTCCATTGATGCCCCTGGTTTGCAATTACTATGTCACCACGCGTTGCAATGCGAAGTGCGCCTTCTGCGACATCTGGCAGGATAACGGTCAGCATGCAGACACGCAGGAAGTACTGCGTAATCTTAAGCAGTTGCCATCTGCAGGCGTCCGTATTATCGATTTTACCGGAGGCGAGCCCCTGCTGCATCGAGATCTGCCCAGGTTCCTCGAAACTGCAAGAAGGATGGGACTGCAAACCACAGTGACGACCAATGGTCTGCTCTATCCCAAGCGCGCGCGTCAGTTACAGGGTCTGGTTGATCTTCTGCACCTTTCCATCGATGGCGCTACAGCAGAAGTGCACGATCGCTATCGCAGTGTGCCCTGCTTCGACAGTGTGATGGAATCAATCGATGTCGCCCTGTCTCTGGGTGAAAGACCCGATCTACTTTTTACTGCCACAGCGAAGAACTATCGGGAAATTGAGCCCCTGATTGCCTTAGCTCGCTCTAAAGGCTTGATCCTGATTGTCAATCCCGTATTCGAGTCAGGCGGCGATCTCACCCTGAATTCCCGGCAGTTGGAAAAGCTGGAGCGAGCCTGCAAAGCGCCTTACGTCTATATCAACGGCGGCGTCCTGAAACTGATGAAAGAGGGTGGCAATGACCCCGACCATCCCCGCTGTAAAGCCGTATCAGCTACGCTTGTGATTTCACCGGACAACAAAATCCTGCTTCCCTGTTTTCACCACGCCGATGCGAAAATTACCATCGATGGGACACTCGCTGAAGCGTTACAGCATCCCAAACGCCAAAAAGCGCTGCAGTCTCAAGGTCGCCAGGAATACTGCCGCGGTTGCACAATCAACTGCTACCTTGCGCCGTCCCTGCCCTATCGCTTCGATAAGTATCTGGCAAACTTCCTCCCCTGGATGGCAAAGTATCTCTATTATAAACATTTCGCTAAGCTAACAACCCGCTCCTCAAGTCATGTCACTTGAACTCCCGACACATTTTCTCCCTCTGGCTGCTCTCTATCCCGAAATCCACTATCGCTTAAGATATCTCCCTTTCAGCAGATATTTCCGGCGTGAACCGGAAATTATCCTGGATGCTCCCTGCCGCTTGGAACCGGGCGCGCGCCTGCCATTGTTGATTACCGTCAAAGACGCCAACCGCTTCCCCGTCAAACTGCTTGAGCTGAAAGTCGAAGCGCGTGCCAACAACCACTCTTTCAATTGGTCAGTGCGCTTTCCTGATCAAATCATCAAGCATCACTGGTGGTGGCAGATCGAAGAGATCGACCTGCCGGATGAATCCCCCTGCCGCTGGTCGATCAACGCCACACTGGATGTTCAAATCGGCAGCCGAACTCGTCAGGTGCAAATAGACAATATCCCCGGCCTGTCCCACTCACCTCTTGAAGTCATTCAATCCGGAGAGTCTTTACCGCGCCGGGACGGATGGATCTACGGCGACTTTCACGTTCATACGCATTATACGGAGGATCAGGTCGAGTTTGGCGGACCCTTGGGCGCTTATCCGGTGATGGGGAAGGCGTTGGGTTTGAGTTTTACTCTCCCC